>CAZLIB010000114.1:0-4523 GCA_964559465.1 uncultured Lachnospiraceae bacterium | reverse complement strand
GGAAGCAAATGATTTTATATAAGACTATAGGTGCAATTTGCTTACTTGCTTCATCATTATTCATATACTTTGAAATGCAGTCATTTCAAAAAAAAAGAATAATACAGCTTGAGGGGTATCTATCTTTTATTGAATATATAAAAAATCAAGTGGAATGCTATATGCTGCCAATTGACAAGATTATTTCCTTGTGCGACAAGGGATTGCTTGAAAAATGTGGTGTTGATACTACAATCAAGTATAAAAGCTTGGAAGAAATAATGCAGAGTACATACTTCTATATAGATAAAGAAGCAGAGAATCTAATAATAGCATTTTCAAAGGATTTTGGCACGCAATATCATACTGAACAGATAAAATCCTGCGAAAGATATTATCAATTACTGGCCAAAGAAACAGAAAAGCTGAAAGAGAAAAATTTAAAGGAAAAGAAAATACGGTTAGCACTTTGTATCTGTATATCCTTTTCAATTGTTCTTTTGCTCATCTAACAAGAAAGGGAATTATATGGAAATAGGATTGATATTAAAAATAGCCGGCATAGGCCTTATGGTATCTGTGGTTGCGCAGATACTTAACAAATCAGGGCGGGACGAGCAGGGACTTATGGTAATAATAGCGGGACTTACGCTTGCTTTTTTCTTGGTGATAGGCGAGATAGAAGACCTTTTTGATAGAATAAAGGATGTGTTTGAGATTTGAGTGAGAGCATTAAATTATGTGCTATTGGTATTGCATTTGCAATTATTTGCGTGCTTATCAAGCAATATAGAACCGAATTTTTAGTTCCCACACGACTTGCGGCAATTATTTTGATTGCAGGTATGATAATTATTCTGGTAGCTCCCGTGCTTGAGTTTCTGAAAAACTTAATGGAACAAGCCTTACACTATGATTATCTTGAAATTATTGTAAAATCTCTTGCAATAGCATACATAACTCATATATCAAGTGAGCTATGCAGAGATTGCGGTGAAAACGGTATAGCCACGGGAATCGAAACTGTGGGAAAAATTGAAATAATAATACTAAGCTTGCCATTGATTAATAAAATGATCTCTATGTCAGAGGAGCTTATATCATGGTGAAAAAAATAATATTGTGTTTTTTGATTTTATTTATAATATTTCATTCTGCCATATATATTTATGGTGAGGAATCAGATCTGCCGGAAGGATATGAGGATCTTATTGACGGTATACCGGATGATATAGCAGATTTGTTACCCGATTCGTTATTCTCGGACAAGCAAGGTGATTTGACAGCTGCTGTTGATGAAATGACATCATGGAGATACATATTAAATATAGTTTTTGATACTCTTGGGTTGAATCTTGCTAAAACAATAGAGGTATTTGCAATTTTATGCGCAATACTTGCACTTTGCGCCTTGCTAAGCATGCTTAAAAAAAGCATCAAAAACAGTGCTCTTGAAGTAGCTCTTAATCTTGTTGGCAGTGCCGTTATGCTTACGGCAATACTTGAGCTTTCTAAAGAACCCTTGGAGAGGGCTTGGCTTATGCTTGATCAGGTAAAGCTTTTTGTAAATACAATGTCACCGTTCGTTTGCAGTATGTATGCCATGGGTGGAAACGTTGCAAATGCAGTGGTACATAATTTTGGCTTGATTGTATATCTTGCTTTGCTTGAAAATGTCTGTATAGTGGCACTTGAAATGATACTTGGAATATGTATGTCTTTAGCTATGGTAGGCGCCTTTATGCCCAATACTAATCTCGCTTCAATGAGTAATGCCATAAAAAAGATATTTACGTTTTTTATGGGCTTTCTTATGCTGGTATTCACTACCGTTATCTCTACGCAAACACTCCTTGCGAGCAAGGCGGATTCACTCACTTCCAAAACAGCTAAAATGTTCGCATCTCAAATGATACCCGTTATAGGCGGAACTATTGGCGAATCTCTTCGAACTGCAGGTGCAAGTATTGAATATCTTAGGTCAAATATTGGAGTAGCATTAATTGTCATCCTTCTTATTATGATTCTGCCATCTATCATTTCAATAACCTTATATAGAATTGTATTTATCGCAACCCACGGGATTGCGGGTCTATTGAACTGCGAAAGAGAGGGAACTCTTTTGCTCGAAATTTCAAGCATTTACGGGTACGTTCTTGCTATACTTTCCATCTGTTCCATCGTACTGCTGTTTTTGATTACTTTATTCGCCAAATGCTCATCAGTGTTGAATTAAAAAATATGAAACAATATCTTTTAAATATAATTTTAGTTGCAATATCTATGGGAATCTGTGAGATCATAGCTCCCAATATTAAAAATATTGACAAATATATTAAAATGGTTGGACTTCTGATCGTTTTGTGTGTTATTGTATCACCAATAACGGATCTTATTAATTGGATCGATGACGATCTGTTGGATAATCTTAAGGAGCAGTTAATAGATAGTGGAGATGGCTCACTCGGCGAGTATGATGAAATACTGAATGAGTATCTATATAATTTTTCAATGGCAGAATTTAAAGATAAAATAAAAGAGATAATGAACAAAGAATTCGGTGTTCCAAACGAGGAGAGCGAGGTGAATGTTTTTACGGATATAGAATCGGAAGAGATCCGAGTGCTAAAAATCCAAATACTCTTATCAGGAAAATCTATATTTAAAAATCCCTACGATATAGAAAACTATTTTGCAGAGCTTTTGGGTTGCGAATGCGTAGTATTGATTAGTAAAAATTAGGAGTTGATATGGAAAAAAAGAAAATAAGAATGATCGACTATTTGAAAAATCAAAAATCGGTATTAATAATTTTTGTATTGATTTTATTGGGACTTATCCTGCTTATTCTACCCTCGAACAATAACTCATTGGATAATGGAGTGAACAATTCTGAAAATCGCTTGAAAGCATATGGCGAAGAGCTTGAAACTAAGATAGCCGCACTTTGTTCAAATGTTCAAGGAGTATACAATGTTACGGTGACTGTTTATTTCGATACCGGATTTGAAACTGTCTATGCTTATAATGAAGAAAGCAAAGAGACTTCCAGCGGTTACAATTCCGAAAAGAAATATGTTACCATCGGTTCCGGTAATGATGAAACGATGGTTTGTGTGGTTGAGAGGATGCCAAATATCTGTGGTATAGCGGTAGTATGTCGTGGTGGCGGGAATCCGGTAATTGCCAGTGAGCTTGTAAATCTTATATCATCGGCATATGGAGTATCAAAAAATAAAATCTATATAGCTGAGGGTAAAAATTGAACATTATATGTTCTAAAAGCAAAAACGTTAAAATATAAATATAGTGTACTAAAAATATACGGAGGAATTATTATGAATACTGAAGAAAAGTACGAATTGATAGAAACTGAAGAAGAGAGCTTTCTCGATAAGGTTAAAGCGTTCTTTGAAAGGATCGGCAAAAGAAATCTTATCATTATTGGTGCGGTTTTGTTGGTAGGTGTAGCAATCTGTCTTAACTGGGTATTATTTGCTGATGGTGATGATGACGGCTATGACTATAATCAAAATGCGGGCGCAGCGGGAAACGTCGATGATAATGAAACAAGCGAAGTCCTTGCTTATTTTGCTTCAACACAGGTAAGCCGCGACAGAGCAAGAGATGAAGCTCTGGCAGTACTTCAAAACGTTGTTGATTCAGCAGACGCTGATAGCGCAGAGAAGGCACAGGCGCTTGAAGATATTTCAACTATGGCTGCAAATATTGAAGCAGAGGCAAATATTGAAGCTATGGTTATGGCTAAGGGCTTTGAACAGTGTGTTGCGATCATCAATGACGGTATGTGCACAGTCGTTGTTATGACAGAAGGCTTGCTTTCCAATCAAATATCACAGATCAATGAAATCGTATATGAGCAAACGGGAATTAAACCTGTAAACATCAAATACATAGAGAAGAATTGAACAAAAAGCACCGACGCAAGTCGGTGCTTTAATAATATAGGGAGGATCTTATGAACATAATCAGTACGACAGAGCTTCGTAAAAAGGAGATAATCAATCTGTGTGACGGTACTCGCCTTGGATATGCTTGCGATTTTGAATTTGACAAATGCACGGCACAGATAACGGGTCTTCTCCTTGAGCACAATACAGGATTTTTGGGACTTGGATCGGGGGAGAGAGTTGTTATTCCTTGGTGCAAAATTGAATGCATCGGTGAAGATACCATACTTGTTAATTTTGCCTCGCACGAATTGAAAGCATTTTGCCAGAAAAAGAAGAAAAAAACGTTTGATTTTTAAGCATAAATGTTAATAATTTGTAAACTTTTAACATGGCTATTGAAAACCTAATATCATATATGTTATAATCTCTTGTAATTGTGCGGTCTGACCGTACAAAATTTAAAAATACACACACAGCAGCACGAAACAATGCCGGTGTCGTTCCAAAAGCGATTGCGATTGTTAGCTTTCTGTGGTGGAAAAAACCGAAGGAGGACATGAAACATGTCAATTATTTCAATTAAGCAGCTTCTCGAAGCTGGCGTCCATTTCGGACATCACACAAGAAGAT
>CAZLIB010000113.1:0-4702 GCA_964559465.1 uncultured Lachnospiraceae bacterium | reverse complement strand
CCGAAAAAGCCAATAAAATCAATGCTTTACACTGCTTATACCGGTGATTTTCACCGATTTTTTAACAGCTTTTCAACATTGTGGAAAACTTGTGGACAAGCTTTGCGCTTTTCCACAATTAAGGTTAGTTTACTTTGGATCGCTCAAGCCGCTTGGGCTCGCCTACGCGGCGGGCGCCACCTTTGAAAAGGTGGATGAAACAATCGCTTGGTTTGAGCAAGCTTTGCGCGGATTAAGTAATAAAAAGTTATATAAAGGGTTTGGGGCGTGGGGGATTTTAAGGAAATCCCCCACATCTTCCTAATAAACTAACTAATATACTTCCCCTTAACTACCTCAATTCTGCGATAGGGCACGGAGAGGTCCATATCGTTCTCGCACGAGGTTATAATGACCTGACGGTCGGTTATCTCGCGGAGGAGATTTTTACGTCTGCCCGAGTCAAGCTCTGAGAAAACGTCGTCGAACAGAAATACGGGATACTCACCGCAATCCAGCTTGCATATCTCGCCCTCGGCGAGCTTCATGGCAAGAGCCAGTGAGCGCTGCTGCCCCTGTGAGCTATACAGACGCGTATTCCTGCCGTTGAGGTTTATAGTGATGTCATCCTTGTGTATGCCATACAAGGTCGCTCCCGCGGCGATCTCGCGCTCGTGAAAGTCGGTCAAAAGTCGCAAAAAGCTCTTTTCGGTGACCTCAAGGTCAAAATACATCTCGCCGTCCTGCTTTGCCGAGCCCGCGTAGATGAATTCGGGAGTTTCGTCAATGCTTGTGCCGTCGCACATACGCTCGTAAAATTCGGCAATTATCCTGCCGCTTCTCGCAACGTACTCTGCGCGCGCCTTGGCGATCACAGCTGCCTCGTGAGCGAGCTGTGCCGACCAGAAGTCGATCGTCGCGTCAAAGGTCGCGCGGTCGTCCTCGGCATTCTTAATAAGCGTATTTCTGTTTTTTAAAATTTTATTATATTTCTGCAGAGAGTGAAGATACATCGGTCTTATCTGCGATATCGCCACGTCGAGATAGCTTCGGCGGAGTGAAGGACCGTCCTTGATCATCTGCAGGTGATCGGGCGAGAAAAGCACCGCGCGGAAGGAGCCGACAAGCTCTGAGAGCTTGGTAATCTTAACGCCGTTGTGAGTTACGTTCTTTCTCTGCTTGTCCGAAAAGCGCATAGTGATATTCTGCTCGCGACCCGCGCACTCGTAGTCGAGCGAAACGGACGCGTACTCCTCACCGAAGCGGATTATCTCCGCGTCGTGAGTGGTACGAAAGCTCTTTCCGAGCGATATGTAATAGATCGCCTCAAGCAGATTTGTCTTTCCCTGCGCGTTTTCGCCGTGAAGAACGTTTATGCCGTTTTCAAATTCAACGGCCTCGCTCTCTGCGTTGCGAAAATTGCAGAGCTCGATCTTTTTACAAAGCATATTTGAAAAGCAAATAAAAATTTAGTCCTTAAGACGCACGGGAAGAAGCATAAATACTTCCTCAACGCCCTCTTTTGCCTCTGCGGGAACGATATTGAGAGAGGAGAGGTGGCTGGAAAGAGAAAGCTTGATTCTCTCTGCGTTGCAAGCGCGAACGGAGTTGATAAGATAACGGTTATTGAAGCCGATGGTAAGGGGCGCGCCGATATCCTCGATCTCGATCTCGTCGTAAGTGCTGCCTGCGCTGGAGTTTGCGGTTATCTTGAGAAGATCGCCGTCAAAGATGAGCTTAACGTGGCTTCTGAGGGAGCCCGCGATCTTTTCCTCTGTTACGAGAGCCGCGCGCTCAAGTGCGGAAATAAGCTCGTCGCGGTCGAGCTCTGCGCTGTATTTGTGATTCTTAACGATAATTCTGTCATAGTCAAGGTATTCGCCCTCGATAAGACGGCTGAAGAAGATGATCTCGCCTATCTCGAAAACGATGTTCTTTCTTGTCATAAAGATACGAACTGTCTTTTCCTTGTTGTCGGAGAGGAGCTTAACAAGCTCGTTAACAGTCTTTACGGGCAAAATGAACGCGTTTCTGTATGTACCCGTGTATTCCTGCTCCGTTTTGTATTCGATCGTTCTGTCGCATTTTGCGAGCTTGAAGTTGTCGCAGGAAACCATTGTGAGATGATCGTTTACCATCTTTACAAAAGTACCGTTGAGAATGTTTCTCTGGTCGTTAACGCCCATAGCGTACATCGTCTGGCTGAACATCTCCTTAAGGTCGCTCTGCTTCATAAAGAACGCGTCATTCGATACAAGCTTGGGAATAGTCGGGAAATCGCTTCCTGCGAGAGCGTTCATCTTGTGGCTTGACTTGCCGCAGGTGATGGAAGCGACGTTTCTGTCGTCAACGTCAAGCTCGATCTCGTCCGCAGGCATTACGCGAAGCGTCTGATTGAGTTTTACCGCGTTGATGATATATGTTCCTTCTTCAAGGACCTGAGCGTGAGTTGTAACTCTCATACCCTTTTCAAGGTCAAAGGTAGTGAGAACGCACTCGTCGGGGAATTTTGCTTCAATGAGAATACCCTCGGCAGCGGGCACAGTAACCTTTGTTGAAACACAACACATAAGGGGTGCTATTGCCGCCGCAAACTCGTGTCTGTTGAATCTGATTTTCATAATTTTTTATCTCCATTCTTGATTGGTAGTTAATAGTTAGTTTTTTATATGTTCGCTCAAACCAAGTGATTGTTTTGCGTCGCTTTTTCAAAAGTGACCGCCCGCGCGGCGTGAGCGCAAAAACGGCATTTCTTTTCTATAGCTTTTCTTTGTGCCTCTTATGGCAAAGAAAAGCGGATGAAAAGTCTTGGTATCTATAATTAGTGGCACTAACTATAGCGACTTCTTTTCGTTTATCCACTTTTTCTTTGACATCATAAGCGCAAAGAAAAAGTTCTCAAAAAGAAACGCTGAATACAGGGCTACTCGCCCCGTACTCCCGCCACCTTTTGAAAAAGGTGGACGAAAACTTTTTAATTGCTTTGGTCCGTGCTAACAACGCGATTAAATATTCGGTGAAACCTCTTTAATAATTTCCTTAATATCGAAATCGAGGTTTGCGTCGGTAATAAGTCTGCGCTCAATAGTTTCGATTGAGCTTATTATCGTCGAGTGGTCGCGGTTGAATATCTTTCCGATATTGGGAAGAGACATCTCCGTTACCTCGCGAATGATATAAATAGTAACGTGACGCGTAAACGCGACCTCTTTATTTCTTTTTGCGGAAACAAGCTCCTCTTTCTTGATGCCGTATCTCTGATAGACTGACGAGAATATTTTTTCAACGGTCACGCTTGTGGGCTCTGCACCGCCAAGAAGCTCGCTTATACAACCTCTTGCAAGATCCATATCGATCTTCTCGCCTGAGAGGAACACTCTCGCGCCGAGCTTTTTGATAGCGCCCTCTATCTGACGGATGTTAGAGCGAAGGTTCTCTGCAAGGAACGTAAGCACGTCCTCGGGAAGCTCAACGCCGACCTGCTCTGCCTTTTTCTTGATGATCGCGATGCGAAGCTCAAGATCCGGCGGCTGAATGTCTGCAATAAGTCCCCACTCAAAGCGGGTCTTAAGTCTGTCCTCAAGTGTTTTTATCTCACGGGGCTGACGGTCACTCGTGAGAATGATCTGCTTTCTGCCCTCATAGAGCGCGTTGAACGTGTGGAAGAATTCTTCCTGGGTTGAGACCTTGCCGCCGATGAACTGAATGTCGTCGATAAGAAGAACGTCGCAGTCGCGGTACTTCTCACGAAACTCTGGCATCGCCTGGCGCGAAAGACAGTCGATCATCTGGTTGGTGAAATCCTCACCCTTTATGTATATCACCTTAACGTTGGGATTCTGCTCACGAAGGTAGTTCGTTATCGCGTAAAGCAAGTGCGTTTTACCGATTCCGCTTGGACCGTAGATGAAAAGCGGATTGTAGTTTTTGGCGGGCATTTTTGCAACCGCCACGCACGCTGCGTGGGCAAATTTATTTGACGAGCCAACGATAAAGTTGTCGAATGTGTATTCAAAATTAAACGGGGGCATCGTTGAGCCGAGGTGATGCTCGTTCTCATCAGCCGCCGTCACCTTTTCTTGCTCACGGCGCTTCTTTTCTTCCTCCAGTCTCCAAGAGGGATCACCCATTGAAACGCGCTCCATTATGCTTCTTTTGGCTTCCTCGCGATTGATGGGAGTGCCTGTAAATATCACGTTTACAATGACCTCAAAGCCAAGCTCATCCGAAAAACGGCGGGATAGCTCCCCGGTGTATTTTTCGGTGAGGGTCTTGTGCTTAAGCTCGCTTTTTATACCCATTGTGATAACGCCGTCCTCATAGTTCTCGACGGTGAGATCCTTGAACCAAAGCTCGCGGGTCGAGGTTGCCATCGAGTCGCTGAAGGATTCGTATACAATGTTCCAGACGAGGCGTATTTCCTCTAAATATGCGTTGTTTGACACGTGCTTGTTTCCTTTCGTGATAAACTTTATAAATCCTCGCTATCTCACGCGCGCTCGCATACGCGCGCGTTTAGATTAACTAAATAAATATAATAATATATAATACAAAATCATTATACCATATATGCACTCGATTTAAAAAATAAGCAATTAAAATTTACAATTTGTTTACATTTTTACCGTTCAAATTTTGATTTATCGCGCACAATGTTCGCACAAACCAAGCGATAAAAAGTTTTCGTCCACCTTTTTCAAAAGGTGGCGCCCGCCGCGCAGGC
>CAZLIB010000112.1:0-4710 GCA_964559465.1 uncultured Lachnospiraceae bacterium | reverse complement strand
GTGTGTGCTAACACACCGATAAATCCCAATTTGATGAAGAAACACACCTATTTAAAGTGCATTTTTGAGGCGTTCGAGTGCTTCGTCGGTATCTGCGTGCGAGGCAAAGGCAGAAAGCCGGAAATATCCCTCTCCCGTCTTACCAAAGCCAACACCGGGGGTAACCACTACGCCGCAATCGTTCAAAAGACGGTCAAAAAGCGCCCACGAGCATTCTCCCTTGGGACATTTCACCCACAGATACGGTGCGTGAGTACCACCCGTAAAGAAAACACCACGTTTTTCTAAAAACCGAGCCATTTTTTGCGCGTTTTTCATATAGTATTCAATATTTTCGCGACATTCGGCAAGTCCTCTGTCGCTCAGTGCCGCCAGTGCTCCGCGTTGTGAGATGCACGACGCACCGTTGAATTTAGTCGCCTGCCTGCGCGACCAGGTAGCGTGCAGGGGCAGTGAGCGCGGAACGACACTCCAACCGCATCTCACGCCCGTAAAGCCCGCCATTTTCGAGAACGAGCCAACCTCAACGGCGCACTTCTCCGCTTGCGATATCTCGAATATCGAATGCGGAATATCGCCCCCACCAATAAACGCTTCATAAGCCGCATCGAAGATTATCAGCGAACCGCTGAAAAGTGCAAAATCGACCCATTCGGATAGCTCTGCGCGTCTTAAAACAGCGCCGGTGGGATTGTTTGGTGAGCAGAGGTAAATGACGAACGGCTTTTGTGGTAAGGAGCGCGGTGTCGGCAGTGTGCCTGCCTCCCCGTCCGCGCTCAAAAAGCAAACCTTTTTGCCCGACATCAGATTGACGTCGGGATACACGGGGTAAACGGGCTCGCAGATGAGCGCCTCGCTGTCACCAAAAAGGTCGCAAAGACCGCCAAGATCACTTTTTGCACCGTCGCTGATAAAAATTTCGTCCTCGTCAAGGGCAACTCCGCGCTTTTCGTAGTATCCCACTATCGCTCGCTTCAGCTTTGGGTCGCCCTGCGCGCTCCCATAGCCGCAAAAGCCCTCAAGCGTACCCATTTCTGCAACCGCGCCGGCCATTTCCTTAACCACCGTGGGCGATAGGGGGCGCGTGACGTCGCCGATGCCGAGCGAAATAACCCGAACACTCTCGTTTTCACGGTTGAATTTTTGAACACGCGCCTCGATTTCTGAAAAAAGATAGCTTTTTTCGATTTTTTGGAAATTTTCGTTTAGAGGTATCATCATATTTCTATCTCCACCGTGCCCTCAAAGGTCTTTGCAGCATTTCCAAGCAAACGAACGTGCAGCGTTTCGTTGCAAAAAACGGTCAGATCGCCGCCGCGCATTGAGATCTTTATAGGGTGCGAAGCGTCGCACGCGCCGCATAGCACGCCTGCCACGGCAGAGGCACACGCACCCGTTCCGCAGGCAAGAGTTTCACCGCTTCCGCGCTCAAAAACTCTCACCTTGAGGTGATTTTTGCCAACTATCTCACAAAGCTCGGTGTTAACGCCGTCACTGTAGCGCGGATTTTTCTCAAACGTGCTCCCGACCCTATCAAGGTCGATATAATCCACGTCGGGAACAAATGCAATTTGATGCTCGTTCCCCACGTTTACGCCGCGCATCTCGTATTTCTGACCGCCCGCCTCAAGAAAGAACATCTCGTGAGGTATCGCATTACCCATATCAACGGTTATTTTTTCTACTTTACCGTCACGAACGGTAAGAAAAAGCTCACGAATTCCGCTTTCGGTTTCAAGGGTTATGCGGCTCTTTCGCACGAAATTGCTCTCATACAGCCATTTTCCAACGCATCGCGCAGCGTTTCCGCACATTTTGCCCTCGCTTCCGTCAGCATTGAAGATCCTCATTTTCGCGTGCGCTACCTTTGACGGCAAAATGAGAACGATACCGTCTGCCCCTACGGAAAAATGTCTTTTCGAAAGAAGGCGCGCCGCCGTTTCGGGATTTTTAAGTTCCCACCCCATACAATCTATAAATATGTAATCGTTGCCCGCGGCGTGCATTTTTATAAAATCGATTCTCATTGTATACCTCATTTCTTATGTGTTATTGATCGAAATTAATCGCCAAATTGGGATTTATGTGGGAGATTAAAAAGTTAGTTTGATTTCAAAACGCCCTCTCCGTCTTGCTTCGCAAGCCACCTCTCCCTGAGTGAGAGGCTTTGTGTATCAAAGCATTGCAGGCAAAAGGCTCGCCCCTCGGGAGAGCTGTCAACGAAGTTGACTGAGAGGGTTTTTGTTCAAACTATCTCACCGATAAATCAAAATTTGAAGAACAAACAGTATCTCCGCCCTTAGCTCAGTTGGATAGAGTACCGGATTCCGATTCCGTTGGCCGTGGGTTCAAATCCCCCAGGGCGGGCCAGAGCAAAAGAAGCATTCTCGCAAGAGAGTGCTTCTTTTGTTCCGCTTTTATTCTGCTTTTATTCTGCACAAAACGATATTGACAACACCCACAAAATGTGCTAAAATATTGTCGAAAATAATCGAAAGGAGATATTTCCCATGGCTAAAAAATCAAATTTTGGACTTTCATCACCCATCCTTTGCATCGCGCTCGGTGTGCTTCTTGCGGTTTTTAAATCACAAATGCTCAACTGGGCTATGACGGTTGCGGGAATAGTTTTCATCGTTCTCGGTGCTATCGACCTCGGTAAAAGACGCACGGTAAGCGGAGCCGTTAATCTTATTATAGGTATTGCTATTCTCGTTCTCGGTTGGGCACTCACAAGCATCGTTCTTCTCGTGCTTGGCGTGCTTATCGCAGTTAAGGGATTTGTTGACCTTATCAACGTTTTGAAGAGCAAGAAAAAGGGAGTTTTGAGAGTTCTTTTCACGATTCTCACAATAATTCTCGGCCTTGCGCTTGCGTTCGGTAACGGTCTTGACAATTTGATCCTTGCAGTTGGCATTCTTCTTATTGTTGACGGCGTGCTTGGACTCATCGGTTCAATATGATTTTAACAGTAAAATGAAAATCCACCCGATAGGGTGGATTCTTTTTTTCTAAAATTTAAAATTATACCTCTGCAAAACCAGTAAAAGTCCTGTGCCGAGCAGACATGCAGAAATAAATTCGCCAATTCCTACACTCAGGGCAACGAGAGGTAGTGCAACGTCCGTTACGCCAAAGCCGTAAACTATAACGAGCGGAACGATAACGGTGTTTGCAACAAGCGTTGGCAGTGTAACGAGCCACTTGTTCTTGCGAAGATGATATCCGCCAAGCACACCGAGAAATGTTGCAAGAGTTCCAAATACAACGTCGAGCAGATTCGCGCCCGTGATGAGATTTGAAATGAGGCAACCGACAGTCATCCCCGGCACTGCCGCGGGAGTAAAGAACGCAAGTGCGCAAAGTGCCTCTGACACCCTGATCTGAACAACGCCCGACGAGAGTCCAAACACTGCCGAAATGAGCGTGAGAACGACGTAAAGCGCGGCAATGGTCGCGCTGAGTGTGATAAATCGCACTCGTTTGAGATTTTTGTTTTTCATTTTCTTTTTTGCAAGGCGTAAAAGCGCCCTGCCCCTTCCTTAGTTTTGTTTTAAGTGAGGATGGTTACGAACTCACCGAGCAAGATTATATTATATTTTGTTCCAAAAGTCAAGAATTTTTACAAAACTATTGTGTTTTTACGCAAAATATGATAAAATATTCCTAACAGAGTAGAGCTTTGCGCGTGAAGTGCCGCGGGGACGGGGAGTTGCCCGGCGGACGAAGGATTTTTCTGCGGTGCAGGGCTCGCATCCCGCTGTGAAATAGGGTTTTTATTCTCTTTTTCAGCAATTTTGGCGGGAAAGGAGGATTTTTTTGTAAATGACACTCGAAAACCAAAAATATGCAAGTGTTTTTTCTAAAAAATATTGGACGGAGGCAGCGCGTCAATTCAGTGACGTGAGAATGTTGACCGTTGCGGCGCTTATAGTTGCGCTTCGTATAGTCGTAAAATTTGCAAAGATACCAATAGCGCAAGGACTTTCCATATCGCTCGACGCATATGTTAACTCACTCGGCTCGGTAATCTACGGCCCTCTTGTGGGACTGGCGGTAGGGCTGATAAGCGATTCGCTCGGCTGTCTTATAACGGGCAGAATGGCAGAGTATTTTCCGCCGTTTGCGCTGGTTGAAATGATGAGCTCGTTTCTCTTTGGCTTGTTCTTCTGGAAGCGCAAGATAGGCATTTCGCGCGCACTTGCGGCAAAATTCACAGTGAACCTTGTGTGCAATATAATTATGACGTCCGTTTTTAATAAATGGATGTATTTGATTTATTACGGACTTGAGCGCGCAGAGGCGTATAATATTATAAACGGTGTACGAATAGTAAAAAATCTCATTATGTTTCCGCTTGAAGCAACTATAGTCGTAATAGTTCTTGCCGCAACCTTGCCAATGCTGACAAGGCTAAAAATCGTAGACAAAAGATATTGCTTTGTTGATAAGCCGTCGAACAAAAGGCTCCTTTTGGAGATCGCGCTGTTTACTGCGCTCTCCGTTCTGCTCATTTTGTTATATATTTTTTTCCTTGAAGATTATATATCGGACTTAAATATAAAATTTTGGTGATAATAAAAGCTACTCGACGGGTGGTTATTTGTACTTCAAATTTTGATTTATCGCGCACAATGTTCGCGCAAACCAAGCGGCAAAAAGTTTTCGTCCACCTTTTTCAAAAGGTGGCGCGGTGTGGAGCGCGTAGCT
>CAZLIB010000111.1:2480-4746 GCA_964559465.1 uncultured Lachnospiraceae bacterium | reverse complement strand
CGCTTCTTTTCTCAATGGCGGGCGGTATAGTTAATATTATTTTGAATCTCATTTTTGTTCTTGTCTTTGGAATGGGAGTAGAAGGCGTTGCCATTGCAACTATAGTTTCCCAATTCATCTCCGCGACATTGGTAATTATTCACATGACAAAGCTTAAGGATGAGTGCCGCCTTGACTTCCAAAAGCTAGGGATTGATTTTTCTGTTTTGAAGCAGCTTGTTAAGATTGGTCTGCCGGCAGGTATCCAAGGCTCACTTTTCTCAATATCAAATATGATGCTTCAGACGGGTTACAATTCACTTGGTCCTGTCGTAGTAAATGCAAACGTTGCCGCTATGAATGTTGACGGCTACATATATAATATTTTGAACTCCTTCTATCATACCTGCCTTACGTTCTGCTCACAGAACTTTGGTGCAAAGAGATTTGATAGAGTGAAAAAGGTATTCTTTACGGGAACAGGCGTGGTTACTGCACTCGGGCTTGTGCTTGGCGTTTTTGTTTACGTTTTTGCTAAACCTCTTGTGGGCATCTTCAATTCTGATCCCGAGGTTTTTGTGTATGCAAAGCAAAGGCTTGCACTCGTAGCGCTTCCGTATTTCCTTTGCGGACTTATGGACGTTGGATCGGGTTTCCTTCGTTCCATCGGATATTCACTCCGTGCGCTAATTATCACGTTTCTTGGCTCTTGCGTGTTGAGAATAGCTTGGGTTTATACGGTATTCCCACAATTTAACGATGTCAGAGCGCTTTATGTGGTTTTCCCGGTCTCTTGGTTTGTGACAGCAGCTACGTTGTTTGTAATGTTCTTGTTCTGCTACAAGAGAGAAAAGAAAATGCTTATGAATGAATTAAAATAAAACAAATCCCACTTCTGTGGGATTTATTTTTATTTCTGCGCCTTTCCTTTGGCGAATATCGCTGCGATATATCCAAAGCAAAGTGCGGCAGTAGTACCGCCTGCGGCTGCCTTAAGTCCACCCGTAAGCACGCCAAGCAATCCTTTTTCATCAACAGCCTCCTTAACACCCTTGGCTATATTAAAGCCAAAGCCTGTCAAGGGTACAGTCGCCCCCGCACCCACAAATTCTGCAAATGGCTTGTATATTCCAACGGCGCCAAGAACAACACCTGCCACAACGTATGAAACCAAGATCCTTGCGGGAGTAAGACGGGTTTTGTCAATCAGTACCTGTGCGATTACGCAAAGAACACCGCCTGCTAAAAATGACCAAAGATATTTCATATAATCCATAATCTACTCCTCGTGTTCCAATTTAATAAGATGAGCAATAGCTGGAATGGAAAGACCTTGCTTTAAGCTCGAGGGGCTCATCATAGCGCCCGTTCCGACAATCAGAGCATTTTTGTATTCTCCTGATTTTATTTTGGGTAAGATATATGAAGCAAGAACCACCGCTGAACATCCACAACCGGAACCACCTGAGTGAACATCTTGGTATGCACGGTCGTAAATTATATTTCCGCAATCCCTATAATTATCGTTCAGCTTGTATCCCTCTATTTCCATAAACTCCTTTAAAATTTTGCTTCCTTCAAGTCCAAGGTCACCCGTAAAAATTGCATCATAATCTTCGGGAGAGGTTTGTGACTCAGCAAAATATCGCAAAAGCGTGTTGAGTGCCGCAGGAGCCATGGCGGCACCCATATTCGCAGCATCATTAACTCCTTTGTCTATAACTATACCGGGCATAGCTTCTGAAATTCTCACACCGCAACCATCGGATTCATTATTGGTAAGAATGAATGCTCCTGAGCCTGTTACGGTCCACTGTGCAGTCGGCGAGCGCTGACCGCCGTATTCTAAAGGAGTTCTGTACTGTTGCTCGGCGGAACAAAAATGTGACGAAGTTACCGTGGCACATCGCTCGAAATGACCACCCGTTATTAGTAATGATGCGAGTATAAGACCCTCTACTGCTGTTGAGCAAGCACCGTAAAGACCTAAATAGGGAATATCAAAATCAAGTAATCCGTAAGCCGATCCCGTGCATTGATTTAAAAGATCTCCCGCAAATAGCGCGTCTATGTCCTTTTCCGTAAGATTTGCCTTTGTCAGTGCAGCGGTCAAGGCGATTTTTTGCATCTGTCCCTCTGCCTTTTCCCAAGTTTTTTGTTTGAATTTATCACTTTTATCATATATATCAAACAAATGACCAATCGGCCCTTCGTTTTCCTTGTGACCGACAACTGATGCGGCACATATTATTTTTGCATCTACCTTTAAAATTTGATTTTCCATAAT
>CAZLIB010000111.1:0-2470 GCA_964559465.1 uncultured Lachnospiraceae bacterium | reverse complement strand
ATATCTCCAAACGAATTTAGTTGATATTATTTTTCTCTAAAGTTTCAAAAATATACGCCAAATTGAAAAATAAACCAAAAATATGAGTATAATAGTAAAAATGAAAAAAGGAGCTATTATGGAAAAAATAGATTATAAAGATCTTGCTGCGAAGCTATTTTGCTTTGCGATATTCGGGGTTCTGGGGGTATTATTTTTAAAATATCTGTTTGTTTATCTAATTCCGTTTCTTGTAGCTTGGGGAATAGCGTATGTGATTTATCCTCTTGCTGTTGAATTAAGCGCAAAGATAAAAATATCACGTAAGATATGCTCGTTTATAATGGTGGTGATATTGCTCACGCTGATTTTATCCTTACTGTTTCTGGTAGGAAATCGCCTGCTTTATGAAATTCAGAATTTGGTGAATTATCTCACCCAAAACAGTGAAGGCATTGCCACACACTTCAAAAGAGCATTTGATTTTATCAATTCAATAGGTGAACAAATACCTTTCTTAAAGAATCTTCAGGATACCGGACTTATAGAAAATTTAAATGAAAACATAAGTAAATTTATATCAGGAATATGGCAGTCCATTGTTGATGAGCTTGGCTCTGCTGTTCCAAATCTGGCGGCTGGTATAGTTACTACCTTGCCGAATATTCTGTTTGTCAGCTTGATAACCGTTATTGCTTGCTTCTATTTTGCACTTGATATTGATGTGCTTCATATAAAACTGAAGCAAATCTTGCCCGGAAAAGCCGTTGATTATATCAGAATGATAAAAAGAAGAATAGCTTTGGGATTCAAAAAATATCTAAAAGCATATTTATTGATTTTTGGTTTGACTTTTGCAGAGCTGTTTGCGGGCTTCTTGATACTCAGCATAGATTATTCGTTTGTTCTTGCGATTTTGATTGCGTTTATAGATTTTCTACCTGTTTTCGGAACAGGAGCGATACTTGTTCCATGGGGGATAATCCTCTTGCTTATGAAGAACTATTTTACAGGTATAGGAATTTTGATTCTATTTGCTATTATTACTATTGTTAGACAGATTGTAGAACCGAAGATAGTGGGAAAAAACTTAGGGGTTCACCCACTTCTTACCCTGGTGACCATATATCTCGGTTACAAGCTGTTTGGAATATTCGGCATGATATTTTTGCCTATAGCGGTTATGCTCGTCTTTTTTAAAGAAGAGCAGCAAGAATAATTTTTCCTTACGAGTTATTTTTATAGTATATTTTCGATAGAAAATTGCTCTAATCTCATAATAGCATCTATTGCGTTTTGTAAGAGTTCAATATTAATTGATAACTGTGTTATGTCTTCTGCACTGTTAGATGCGTATAGAGAATCGAGGGCATTTGAAAGGTCGTCTATTTGTGAAAAGCTAACTGATATGCTTAATAAAATCTTTTTATCTTCCCAATATGCAATCAATTCATTTATGAGATCCTCATTTTCTTTACAGGGAGTTGTGGAAATCTCATTGACTTTGTTGTGCATAAAATCGTGTATGCTGTTTACGTAAATACAATTAAGAATGATTGATGCTAAAAGAATAATAAACAGGAAAATGGTGAAGATAAATTCCTTCATTGTCTGTCCTCCTTTATAATAAGATCTTTGTTCCCCATATCATCGATCGTGAGTAGAAAAATATCCTTTACTGATAAATGCTTTTTTTGAAGATATTTTTCGAAATCCACCTTGCTTTTGTTTAGTGCTTTCAAATTATATTCATTCCACTTTCCTTGAGAAATTATTATATGAGCTATTCCTGTTTCGTTGTCGCTTATATTTAATTGCTCAAGTGTGGGTTGCTGATGCTGTACTTTGGGAATTACACTGAGCAGTCCGTTTTGCTCAAGTATCGCGTATTCTACGTGTGAGGGATCGGTAATGTTTTTTAATCTTAGCTCGCTGATTAACTCCTCAATGGATATTCTGTTGTTTTGTAACTCTAATTGGTTTATTTTGCCTTTTGAAATCAATGTGCTTGGCGGAGTAGAAAATATTTTTTTGAAACGAGATGATCTGCTTAAAATAAATGAGACGGTAACTTCAAACGTCATTATAAATATAAGTGGAATAATTGCATAAGATAGGGGAATGTCTTGATTAGCTATGGGCATTGATGCAATTTCAGAAAGTAAAATGGTTGTGATTAATTCTGAAACTTCAAGTTCTCCAAGCTGACGTTTGCCGAGTATTCTCATGGTACCTGAAAGTAATATATATATAATGAAAGTTCTAAAAAAAATGGTTATCATTTTTACCCCCCATATAATGATTTTAAAATAGTATTTTGGACGTTTTTTACAAATATTCATAATTTAGAAAAAAAGTTAAAAAAGTTTTTAAAAAACTATTGACAAATTAAAACGTAATGTGATATACTAATAAAGCTGTTAAATTGATGACAGCACAATTGGTCATTGAAAATTGAACAACAAGAGATTGAAGAAGTACGAAGCGAACC
>CAZLIB010000110.1:0-4752 GCA_964559465.1 uncultured Lachnospiraceae bacterium | reverse complement strand
ATCCTAACAAGATCAATGGTTTGAATCTGTATGCTTATTGCGGTAATAATCCAGCAATCAACATTGATCCAACGGGACACGATTGGAAAAGTTTTTGGCAAAGCGTTTGGAATTTTATAGTGGATTGGTATGAAACTGTGATGGCTGTGAATCAACAAAATGCTGTGGTTAATGAAAAAATCATTCGTACACAAAACGAAATGATATCAGAGGGAATTTTAACGATCGCTGAGCATAATATGTCAGCTCAAAACCAGATGGCAGAAAGTGAATTAACAATGAAGGAGCAAGCTGGAGATTTGCTGGTAAATGCCGGTGATGCATTAATGAAGAAAACTTTTGAAATGCTTGAGTGGGGGGTTAGAGTAATAGTTCCTAATCCGTCATCCAGTGACGTGGAGACTATATCAAGTGGTTTGAGTGGTGCAGCAGGATCTCCTAATTTATATAATATTTCTGAGCTGTTTCCCGACATTGTTAGTGTTAGTTGGGAATAATTGCAACCAATTTTTTATAATTCTTGTCTTAAGAAATTCGTGCTTCTTTCAATTTAAAAATTATTATTTTATATTAGGTAATAAGGGAAAAATACTTATGAAAATAATAAAAAAGTTTTTTACAATACTCCCAGCATTTTTAGTCGCGTTTGTTATGATTGTTGTAATATGGAATGCTATTTCAACATACAACTTAAGCCAAGGCAAAACAGATCTTGAATATGTTGTTGATGAAGCTACGAATACTATTACAATAACTGGGTTTAGTGGCGATGAAACTTCTATAAAAATACCGGAAACCATTCTTGGAAATACTGTGGTTGCTATTGAGGATTATGCATTTAAGGACAAAACTAATATTATTTCAGTATACATTCCAAAAACAATTACTTCTATTGGTAAGGGCGCATTTTATGGTTGTGAAAACCTTGCATTTGTATGGGATTTAGAAAAATGTGAACGACTGACAAAAATTGAAGATGAAGTTTTTTATGATTGCAAAAGATTGAAGCATATAAAACTTCCAAACGGTGTGATTTCGATTGGAGTTTCTGCGTTCAGGTCTTGCCATAATCTTGAAGAATTGCACATTCCAAATTCTGTTGCTAATATTGGCAAACAAGCTTTTGACAATTGTCAATCTATAAATGAATTTAATATTCCTCGGGGTATTACAAAGATTGAAGAGAAAACATTTTTCTCTTGTCTTTCTATGAAATCAATAGAGTTGCCAGAGGGAATAACCATTATTGGTGAGGCTGCCTTTGCAAATTGCTATGAATTGGAATCTATTGTAATTCCATCAACGGTTGAAACAATTGATAAGAATGCTTTTACAACCTGTAAATCCCTATCGAATATTACTATACGAGAAGGGGTAAAAGAAATCGGTGATTTTGTATTTATCGAATGCTATTCGTTGTCCGAAATAACAATACCTGCATCAGTAATACATTTGGGTGAGGAAATTTTTAGAAGCAATAGTTCTCTTAGAAGTATCAACGTGGTTTCTGATAATACCGTGTATACTTCGGTTAACGGAGTATTGTATAATAAGGATATTACAGAATTGATTGCCTATCCCGCAGGAAAATTTGATAAGCATTTTTCTATTCCCAACAGTGTTATTTCTATTAAAAAAGCAACTTTTGCGTATAACACAATACTTGAAAGCATATCTATCCCTACAAGCGTTACATCAATAGGTAATTTCTTTTTATACGAAACATCAGTAAAAACAATTAACTACGATGGCTCTGTATCAGATTGGAAGCAAATTGATAAAGTTGGTGGACTTGATTTAGGAAACTCATTCGAAACAATCTATTGCACCGACGGTCAAATTTCTAAAGATGGCACTATAACTTATAAGTAAAAAGTCAACCCCTGCGGAGCAATACGTAGGGGTTATCCTTATCTTGACAAAACTATCCAGTACGTGTATAATGGAATTGGAAATATTGAGAGTGTAACCACTACATATGCAAGCGGTAGCACTTCCACACAGTCCTTCACTTACGGTGATAAATTATACCACATAACATTTTATATGGTTTTTCATGTTTTTGAACAAATCATTCAAAAATAAAAAACCGCGAAGCCTTGATATACAAGGCCTCGCGGACTTCAATTGCGTAATAGGTACGCTAAAGTAGATTACAGCTCCGATAGGGAGCTTTTTTGTTTTGGAGTTATTTATCTGTCGCGCTCTGCTCGTAGGCGGTATCCTTTTGAAGTGTTTCGACATCCTTGCTTGAAAAATATTCAAGGGGATCAACTGCAAGACCGCCGACAGTCATTTCAAAATGAAGGTGGGGCTCCTCTGCGATCTCTACCATAGCGGTTGAACCGATCGACGCGATCTGCTGACCTGCCTTTACGGTTGCTCCTTCAATAATACCCGTGGGCAATTCTGCGGCCAAGTTTTTATAGATTGAAACCGCGTCGCCTGTGTGCTTTACTGCGATGCACTGACCCATTCTAACGTCCTCCCAGATCTGCATAACCGTTCCGTCAGCAACTGCATATACGGGGTCAGCTTCATTAGTAAGAATATCAATACCAAGATGAACGCGATAGTCGTTCATTGTGGGAGAGAATACTTGAAGCTCGCTATCGTGAACGGCACTGAGCTTGCCCGAAACGGGAAGGGAAAAGCTGGGTAGCTTTGTTCCAACATCACTTGTGGGACCATCAAGAAGTGTGGACGTTGTGGTGGTGGTAGTAGTGGAGGGAGTAGGAGTAGTGGTTACACTCTGCTTATTTCTGTTGGTGGCAACCACTGCCGCAACGATAATGATCATGGCGAGGAGAATGGAGATCGCAGTGATATAGATAGCGCGGTTCTCCTTTAGATTCTGAACGATTTTTTCTTTATCAAACATAATTTTTTCCTTTCTGAAAGTACTTTGGTAGTAGTATTTTTGCCTTATTTTTCGTCATTATTCAGAATTTTGATAAAATAATAAAAATAAGTACGACTATGTTTGACAAAGTAACGATATTTTGATATAATTATTATAATAAATTGAAAGGCAAAATATTATGAATAGATTATTAGAAACAAAAGGAAAGCTTCTTGGTATAGATTTTGGCGATAAGCGCACGGGACTTGCTGTGTCCGATCCTTCAAGAATACTCGCATCGGGCATTGGATATATCTCTCCGGGTGGAATAGTTAAGGTGGCTGACAAGATTGCGGAGGTGTGCAAGGAGCAGAGAATAGTGGGCATAGTTTTGGGACTTCCCGTGAACATGGACGGCAGTCAGGGATTTCGCGCCGACAGGATAAAGGAATTGGCTTCGCTTTTGAACGAAAGAATGCCCGAAATTCCTGTTGCCTTCTTTGATGAGCGACTTTCGACTGTGGCGGCAACGAGATTTTTAAATGAAACGAACACCCGCGGCGCAAAGCGCAAGGGAGTTGTTGACACACTTTCAGCGCAGATAATCCTTCAAAACGCGCTTGATAAGCTGAAATATATGCAGAATAGATAAATAAAAACACCTCGTGGATTTCCACGAGGTATTTTTATTTATTAATTCAATTAAGCGATAATGTAAAGAACCAACACGCAAATTACAAGTACAACTGCAAGAACGCCTGTTATCTTAAACAAAAGTTTATCCTTATCACTTGTCTTGGTGTTGCCAAGGTAGGAGTTGCTTCCGCCTGCGATAGCGCTTCCCAGCTCCTTGCCCTTACCGCTCTGCGTAAGAACGAGAACTGTAAGCGCGATAGCGACAAGAATGATAATAATTCCCAAAGCGATTGTCATTTTTAAATCCTCCAGTTAATATATAACGTTAGGGGATTAACCAAGCTTTGCCTGGTTAACCTTGATGCCGGGGCCCATTGTGGATGCGATTACGCAGCTCTTAATGTACTGACCCTTAGCAGCAGCGGGCTTCGCTTTGATAACTGCACCAACGAGAGTGTTAAAGTTCTCAGCAAGCTTTTCGGGACCGAAGGAAGCTTTGCCGATGGGGCAGTGAATAATGTTTGTCTTATCAAGACGGTATTCGATCTTACCTGCCTTAGCTTCAATAACAGCCTTAGCAACGTCAGGAGTAACTGTACCTGCCTTGGGGTTGGGCATAAGACCCTTGGGACCAAGGATCTTACCAAGACGACCAACAACACCCATCATATCAGGGCTTGCGATAACAACGTCAAACTCAAACCAGTTTTCCTTTGTAATTTTTTCAACCATGTCAAGCTCGCCAACGTAGTCAGCACCTGCTGCTTTTGCAGCTTCTGCCTTGTCGCCCTTTGCGAATACAAGTGTTCTAACTGTTTTACCTGTACCGTTGGGAAGAACTACAGCACCACGAACCTGCTGGTCAGCGTGACGTGAGTCAACGCCAAGACGAAGGTGGAGCTCGATTGTTTCATCGAATTTAGCCTTAGAAGTCTGGCAAACGAGTGCAAGAGCTTCAGCGGGATCATAAGTTTTGTTCTTTTCGATAAGCTTTGCGCTATCGGAATATTTCTTACCGTATTTAGCCATTACTACACTCCTCCTTACTCTTCAACAGTGATACCCATGCTTCTTGCAGTACCTGCAACCATGCTCATGGCTGCTTCGATAGAACCTGCATTAAGGTCGGGCATCTTTGTTTCAGCGATTTTTCTAACCTGCTCTTTTGTGAGCTGTGCTACCTTTGTCTTATTGGGCTTAGCAGAACCGGATTCGATGCCGCATGCCTTCTTGATAAGAACGGGAGCAGGGGGAGTCTTTGTGATAAATGTGAA
>CAZLIB010000109.1:0-4792 GCA_964559465.1 uncultured Lachnospiraceae bacterium | reverse complement strand
CAAAATATTTAGACATATGAATAGTAAAGCAAGTAGAAATTCTTGAGAAAGCAATATTAGGATTATACTCGGTAGCATGAACTGCTCCGCTTGATACATATTCATAGAAATAATTTGTAACCGTAGAGATCTTAGGATTGTCGTTCTTCAAGAAATAGTCGCTGCCTGCGATAGTCTTATTACCGGGAATGTTAAATCCGATCTGAGCAAAACGCTTGAGTCCTTCCGTCTGGTAGAATTCAAGCCATCTCCAAGCAATATCCTTATACTTGCTATTAGCGCTAATTGCATGAGAAACCATTGCTGAAGCTGTAGAATAGCATTCATCACCTTCATTCATTACAGGTGAAGGCGCGATACCGACTTCAAATGAAGTATTATAGAAATCGTAAGCTGCAAATGAATACAATCCGTTAAAGATTGAGAATGTTCTCTGATGCTTGAATAGTTCCTGCTCACTTGTATTAGAGCCGGATGTATAGCTACCGGGAGCTTTGCCGGAATTTTGATTCAATGAGAAATAGTTATTGAATTCGCTTGCATTGTCCTTCTGCAAAGCACAGTAGAATGCAAATGCTTCTCTAACATTAGGATCGGAAATATTGATACCTTTATAATCAGATGTATACATACTTGAGCCGGTCATCTGGACGAATTCATGTAAATGCTTAATTCCTTCAAAACCCAACGATGTACCATATTCTATACCCGCCCAAGCGCTGATTCTTGACGTGATTTCATAGAATTCTTCCCAAGTAAGGGGTTCTGTAGCAGATATTGTAATTGCTTTGTCAGGATTAGCTTTGTTGTAGTTATCCAACATTGTCTTATTATAGATAAGCATAAAGTCGGGAGAAAAATCCTTAATCAACGCTTTTATCTCACCGTTCACGCTAAAAGTATCATTAAGTTCCCAAAGATCGCTCTTGTTCAATACTTCTGAGCTTTCTAAATATGAATCAAGAGATAAAAGATGCTTGGAATATGCGTTGAAATAACCGCTTTCCATCATGAAAATGTCAGGGGCACGTCCCGCAGCAAACTTATTACCCAAAGCCTGATAATACTCTCCTCCCGGAACCTCGATTTGGATACGGTATCCCTCATCTTTGATCTGCTCGTTAAACTCGTCTATCAGCTGATAAAGGATTTCATTATAAGTGGACGATTCGGCAGATACAAGATAGGTAAGAACCTTTTCCTTGCCCGATGTACCTCTTTGGGAATCGTCACAAGCAACAAGTGTGCCAAGTAACATGGCAACAATCATAAGTAATGCGAATAATTTTTTCATTTTCGTTCTCCTTTGTTATTTTATTTATATTCGGGTAACCAATCTTTGTGAGCTATAAATAAATCGTCGCACAACGATTTAATATCATCCAATGATAACTCGGACTGTGTATGAGGATCAAGATAAGCAGCCATATACACAAGCTCCTTGCTTCTTTCGTGCGCTGCCAGAATAGTCATATTCTGAACGTTGATACAGCATCGGTTCATAGCTGCGCATTGCTCCGGCAGATCTCCAACATAAGTAGGATGAACACCGGTTCTATCTACTACGCATTTTACCTCAACGCAACAGTCATTAGGTAAATTGGTGATAAACCCTTTGTTTTGAACGTTTCCGTGAATAATATAAGGAACGTCATTGACAACGGCATTGATAATTCCCGATGCGAATTCTCTGCTCTTTACGTGTTCAATATCCTCTGAAACAAGCTTTTCGCGCATTTCCTGCCATTCTGCAATTTGTTTCACACAACGGCGAGGATATTCATCAAGCGGAATCTCAAATCTTTCTATCAATTCCGGATAACGGCTCTTAATGTACCAAGGATTGTACTCGGCATTGTGCTCACTACTCTCCGTAATATAATATCCGAAGCGATGCATCAAATCGTGACGCACAAGATCCCATTTCATCGTTTCGTGATATTCGCCCGACAAGCTCCTCCTCTTGATCTCGGGATAAAGATCGTTACCATCCATATCCGTGACCTTCAAGAGCCACGCTTGATGGTTAATACCCGCTATTTCCCAACGGCTATTATTTATGTACTCATTCATCTTCAAGGATTCAAATAACCCCTGTGTGCAGCACTGCACCGAATGGCACAGGCCAACCGTATTAGGCCAAAGATATTTCTGCAAATATCCCGTAAGGATTGCCATCGGATTCGCATAGTTAATAAACAACGCATCAGGACAAACATCCTTCATATCGGCACATATTTCTTCCAGCACCGGAATTGTTCTCAGGGCTCTAAATATTCCTCCAATACCCAATGTATCGGCTATAGTCTGTTTTAAGCCGTACTTTTTGGGGACTTCAAAGTCCGTTACCGTACAAGGCTCGTATCCACCCACTTGAATTGCATTAACAACAAACAATGCACCTTCAAGAGCTTCTCTGCGATTTAACGTGGCTCTTATTGTTGCTTTTCCGTTGTATTTTTTGTTGATGTTTTCCAGCATCATTCTTGAGTCCTCTAATCGAACCGGATCAATATCATAGAGCGAAATTTCAAACTCGCCCAATTCTTCAGATAAGATACAGTCGCCCAAGACATTTTTGGCGAAAATAGTACTTCCCGCACCTACGAAACAAATCTTAATCATCTGTGTCACTCCTTTATTGTTTATTTTTTTCACGGTATTCATTTGGTAAAATCTTACATTTGTTTTTAAATGATCTTACAAATGACGTATAACTTGAATAGCCTATAAGCTGTGAAATCTCTTTGATTGGTTTGTTGGTATTGATAAGCATAAGCTTTGCTTTTTCAATTCTCAAATTAATCAGATAATCAATAGGAGATATGTTTATCTCTTTTTTAAATAATCTGAACAGATATGTTCTATCAATTCCCAAATGATCGGCAATGTCGGAAACAGTAATAAATTTTTGATAGTTATCTCTAACAAATCTAATTGCTTCTTCCAAATACAAGGCTTCATTATTATTTTTTACAGATACCTTGATCATATCTGCAAATATCAAATATAATTCACCTATCAAAACATACTCGGCTGTACCGTCCATCGAATTAACATTGGTAACATTTATTAATCGTTTCAATATGTTATCATAATGAACTGGATGAATTACGTAAGTATCCTTGCTCAAAAATCCTGCTTTTGTGAGAAGCCCCAAAGCATCTATTCCGCCAAATCCAATCCAATAATAAGAAAACGGATCCACGGCATCTGCGGTATATGATGTCATTATGTTTGGGGGAACTATAAAACAATCACCCTCTTCAACCTCATACACCTTTTTATCAATTATCAATCTTCCCTTGCCTTTTGTCACCAAATGCATGATGTAATAATCCCTGATATTCGGGCCATAAGTGCTGTTTGCCTTTTTATGCTCCCAACCGGTTTCATATACGGAAAGGAAAATATTATTCCTTCTTAATGGATAAATAAGCTTATACTTATTCTCAATCCCCATTACTCTGACATCGAGATTTACTTCACGTCTTGTGCACAGCTGCTCGCTTGAATATTGCTCCATAACTCCATGCTTATGCATATTCAAAGCAACCAATGTTTTTTTGCCTTGATCAGAAACAACGGTTTTGCCGTCATCGGATATCACTAGGGGCAAATATCTAACATCAAAGTTTTGAGGGAAAGATAAATACCAAAAAGTAATCAGATCGTAAATTATGGAAGTAGAGGTCTCATAATCAAATTTGATTGCGCCACCAACGTAGTCCTCTTGCCATACACTGTAGTTGTCCATTGCAATTTTAGCGGAAATATTGTTGCTGTTTTTTACAAGTTGATAATTTTCATCTTTGATCAGTAATTCTCTGCACACATCAAGTGGAAGTAAAACAAGTTCAATATCGCTGGAAAAAATCTTGCGTGCGGCATCAATATCGCTGACTATATTGCATTCCGCCTCAGGATAATCATGTCCAAGATACCCTTTATAAATAGATCCTCCCATCGAAACCACTGTACATTTATGCTCTTGCAATAAATCAATTACTTTCACAAGCGAGGTGTACGGTGCTAAAGAAATTAATGTATACTCATTGACACTATTTTTTAATACCTCTTTATATGCTTCCTCATAGGATTCATATACAATACCTTCATAATCGTTCATATCAAAATCTTCTATCCAACGCTTTTGAGGATATATGAGCTCATCTTTTTCATTAGATCTTCCCTTGGCTATGGGAATATGTGTCATATTTAATTCTTTAAGTATTTTTGCAACTAATTTTGTTTTATAATCTGTATCACCATTAGTTATGGAAATTAGTGATACATCGTATAACGTGCTGGACAAAAAAAGCAGCAGAGCCCATGTATCATCTATATCCATCCCAATATCGGTATCAATAATTAATTTTTTCATATAAATCGCCACCTCTTATGATAACGCTTTCCAATTATATTATAATTTATCAACAATAAAAACTCAATAACACCATGTTGTCCAAAGGTATCTTTTTGTTGCATTTTTAGTGCTTTAGAACAACATTTTGTTAATATTTTCTTGTGGTTTGTGCATTATAAACAAATTGTTTTTTGCTGTTTTGTGTATTTTTAAGATCTAACAAATATCAATTATTTTAGCGCTAATAAACAAAGTCCCCCTGACGCATCAGGAGGTCTCTATTAATTATCAAGTTTTTTGTCGTAGTATTCCGTACCAATAAATCCAACCTGAGAAAATGCAGTTGGATGTGATCTAACAATATAATCTATATATGAAGATACCATCTTGGCAGTAAGTATATACCCCATGGGGTTCATATGTCCA
>CAZLIB010000108.1:0-4797 GCA_964559465.1 uncultured Lachnospiraceae bacterium | reverse complement strand
AGGAGATGGTTAACAATTTCCTTAAGGCAGAGGGCGGACTTCAGGATCTTTGCGTTTCCCGTACGTCATTTTCTTGGGGAGTACCCGTTGATTTTGACCCCAAGCACGTAACTTACGTTTGGCTTGATGCACTTTCAAACTATATAACTGCTATCGGCTTTGATCCTGATAAATCGTTTGATGAGCAAAGCGAGCAGTTTAAGAAATATTGGCCCTGTGATGTTCACGTTATCGGTAAGGATATCCTTCGCTTCCACACTATCTATTGGCCCATATTTCTTATGGCAATGGATATTCCGCTTCCCAAAAAGGTGTTTGGACATCCTTGGTTCAACTTTGGTATGGATAAAATGTCAAAGTCCAAGGGCAACGTAATTTATGCGGACGAGCTTGCAGATGAATTCGGCGTTGACGCGGTTCGTTATTATGCTCTCTCCGAGATGCCCTATGCAAATGACGGATCTATAACATATGAAGCAGTTATAAAGAGATATAACACAGACCTTGTAAATAATCTTGGCAACCTTGTTAAGCGTACTCTGGATATGGAGAAAAAGTATTTCGCAAAGGAAATCCTTGCTCCCACTGCGCACGACGCGCTCGATGACGAGCTTAAGGCGGCTTGCGTTAAGGCGTATGACATATATATTTCCTTAATGGACGATTTCCACCTTGCAGACGCTCTTGAAGCGGTATTTGATATGTTCTCAAGAGCAAATAAGTATATTGACGAAACAACTCCTTGGGTTCTTGCAAAGGACGAAAGCAAGAGAGAAAGACTTGGCACAGTGCTTTATAATCTTCTTGAAACTATCCGTTGGGGTGCGATCATGCTTGCTCCGTTCGTTCCCGAAACGAGTGAGGAGATCTTGAATGAGCTTGCAACTGATGCGCGCGGACTTGACACCATTGGCACTGAAGAACAGTTTGGTGGCATTGTGGCAGGCAAGAGCGTTGGTGACTCCAAGGTGCTTTTTGCAAGAGTTGACGAGGCAAAGAAGCTCGCTGAGCTTGAAGAGAAGAGAATGGCAAGATTTGCTCCCAAGGCAGAAGAACCCAAAATTGAAAAACCCGAGGGACTTGCGCTTATAGGTATTGAGGACTTTATGTCCGTTGAGCTTCGTGTAGCAAAGGTTCTTGAATGTGAGCCCGTTCCAAAGGCAAAGAAGCTTCTTAAGCTCAAGGTCGATCTTGGCTATGAGCAAAGACAGGTTGTTTCCGGTATTGCGAAGTTCTACACACCCGACCAGCTTGTAGGCAAAAAGGTGATTCTTGTAACTAACCTCAAGCCCGCTACACTTTGCGGAATTGAATCCAACGGTATGATTTTGGCAAGTGGTGAAGAGCAAGTAAGAGTGATCTTCCTTGACGAAGCAACACCCCTTGGTGAGAGAATCAGATAATTAGATGTTTTCGCTCAAACTCTACGGCTTCAATTACGAAGTGCTACAAAGGGTTTTGAGGGTTGTAGGGAACTTTTCCAAAAGTTCCCTACAAATCTTTATCAACTAACTTTTAAAAGGTGAAAAATGAAATTTTTTGATTCGCACGCGCATTATTTTGATGCGTGGTTTAATGAATACGAGGGTGGCGCGGACGCGCTTCTTTCAAAACTTTTTGCGGCGAATGTCGGCGCGATAGTGAATATTGCTACTAATCCTGAAAATCTTAAAGAATGCATTTCGCAGGCGAAAAAATACGATAATATGTACGTTTCTTCAGGTATTCACCCCGAGGATTGCTTGTATATTGATGATATTGATTCTGCCCTTGCAGAAATCGAGGCGAGCATTGCCGATGTACAGAAAAGAAAAGAGAATAAGATAGTCGCTATAGGTGAGATCGGCTTTGATTATCACCTTGAAAACCTCACTGACGAGGTAAAGGAAAAGCAGAGATACGTATTCGATGTACAAATGAAAATGGCGGAAAAATACGGCTTGCCCGTTATAATCCATGACAGGGAAGCGCACGGTGACTGCTTTGAGATGGCACTGAAATATCCCAACGTAAAGGGAATATTCCATAGTTACAGCGGATCTTCCGAGATGGCGCGCGAGCTGATAAAACGCGGCTGGTATATCTCGTTTTCGGGCGTGGTGACGTTTAAGAACGCAAGCCGCGTGCGCGAGGTGCTTGCGAGCGTTCCACTTGATAGATTGCTCATCGAAACCGACGCGCCGTATCTTGCGCCGCACCCCAACCGCGGCAGGATGAACCACTCGGGTAACCTTGAGTATACTGCAGGCGCGATAGCAAGCATTTTTGGGAAAGCTCCGGAGGAGATTGCAAACATTACCTTTGAAAATGCAAAAAGAATATACAATTTATAAGAAAAGCACCCAGCGGGTGCTTTTCTTTAACTAAATTCGGTCGAATATTGACAAATTATGGGGTTTATGTTAAAATAAATCATATATCGGTACAAAAGCAGTTTAAATGGAGAATTTGTAATGGACGCAGTAAAGACAGAGGTTTTTATTTCTTTTAAAAATACTGATTTTTCGGGTAATCCCACGCCCGACAGGCATGTCGCGCAGGAGCTTTACGACGAGCTGAATTCAAGAGGTATCCACACCTTTTTCAGTGATGCAACACTTCTTACTCTCGGTCAGTCGATCTACAAAAGAGCTATTGATGAGGCGCTTGAGTCAACGCAAATATTAGTCGTTGTAGCAACGGCAAGGGAATTTCTTGAGAGCGAATGGGTCAAATACGAATGGGAGAGCTTTCATCAGGACATTCTTTCGGGAATGAAGAGAGGGGCGCAGATAGTTCCGTTCTTGGGTAACCTCAGCCGTGAGCAGACACCTCGCTCGCTACGCGATTTTCAGACCTTTCACATCGGCTCACACCACGTTTCCGCAGTGGCGGATTTCGTTGAAAAGGCACTTGAAGCTACCAAGCAACAGCAAAGCTCTGTTTCGGAATTTTCAAGCGAAGAAAAGCAGCACGCCAAAAGTGAGCTTTCAAGCAAAAAGGTGCGTAATTCATTGTATTCGTCTGAAACGAACAGGGAATATGACCGTCTGCTCGTTCAATCCAAAAATACTCATGCGTGTGATATGTCAGTCCTTAATAAAATAAGAGCCGAGCTGGACCGTCCTCTTTGGATTCTTGACATTGGCTGTGCCTATAATTTCGTTGGTAAGATGCGCTTTGGTGATATGGAGAATGTTCGCGTTCTCGGTGTTGATATTAGCGAAAAATGTCTTAAGTATGCGACTGAGCATAGTGATCCCGAAAGGTTTACTTTCAGAAGAATAGATCTTGAGGATCCGGATTTTGATATGCATCTGCGCGATATTATGACAGATCTTGGAATAGAGCATTTTGACATTATGTTCGGTGCGCTCGTGTTTCATCACCTGAAAAAGCCCATTACCGCGCTTAAAAGATTAAGACGTTTTCTTGCAGAGGATGGCTATATCGTGGTGAGAGGGTCCGATGACGGAAGCGTTATCGCGCTAAACGACGACGGGTTGACACAGAAGATTATAGACAAATGTATTAATACGGTGGGTTTTTCGGATCGACAGAACGGCAGAAAGCTCTATAATCAGTTAGTAAACGCGGGTTATCGCGATGTGCACGTTCAGACCTCACTCAAGGATATAAGTAATTTGACTATTGACGGAAGAGATGAGATATTCTTTGAAAGATTTTCATACAGAATTAATTATTTCCAGAAAATACTTGATGCCGATCCTACCAACCAGCAGAAGAGAAATGATTATCTATTTATGAAATATGCTCTCGAGGAGCTGGAAGAAAAGTTTTCAGAGCACGATTTCTGGTATTGCGAGCATGACTTTATTGCATATGGCAAGGTAAGATAATAAAAAGCATAGCACACGGCAATTTACCGTGTGCTTTTCTTATTTTCTTCTTTTTTTGCGCTTTACTTTAGCATGAGAGTCCGTCGATTTCATCCCCACAAGCGATCCGAGGGGAAAGGTGAGCAGTGAGAGTGTATGTAGTCCAAGTCGTGTCCATATCGAATTGCCCGATGAGAGTGAATGTGGCAGAAAAAATGACATTAGCATAGATAGTATTACAAATGCGCCGCCGCAAAGCATACTTGTCAGATACGGCGCTCGCCGATTTAACTTGCTGCAGGCAAAGCCACCGAAAAATGCGCTCATAAAAAGGGAAACGTAGCCGATCGGGTCAATAAATGCTGTTGGATCGCCCATTGCAAGAGATAGGGCAGTTCCAATAAGAATAAGTGCAATTCCAATGGTGGAGCTTATTAAAAGTCCAAAAAGAGCCATTTTGAGAGTCTTATCAAGTGTGCTTTCGCTACTCGTTGTGCGAGAAGGTTTAATCCTTCGTTTTGTATTTTTACTTTTCATATCTTCCTCCGGGTGTTTTTTATAAAATATATTCCCGGGCGAATTAAAATATGAAAAAAGAGAGCCAAGCAGTCTTGCTTGGCTCTCTTTATTACAAATTATTTAGCGTCCTCTGCCTTAACGTCAACGTTACGAACTGCCTGCTTAAGAATGCGGATCTTTGTGCCGTCTCTGCTTGTTTCGATAACGCAGGTCTCTTCCTTGATGCTTACTATTCTACCGATTATGCCTCCGATAGTTGTAATCTCATCACCAACCTCAAGGTTGTTTCTCATTTCGTTTGCTTCCTTTTCGGCCTTTTTCTGAGGTCTGATCGTGATGAAATACATAGCAACGAACATAACAACAAGCATACCGATAGAGAGAAGAGAGCTCATTCCATTGGCGTTAGCGTCTGTCAAAAAATTGAGCATTTTATTTACCTCCAAATAATATTCAACTT
>CAZLIB010000107.1:0-4826 GCA_964559465.1 uncultured Lachnospiraceae bacterium | reverse complement strand
AAGCGGTATTAACGTCAACGCCAACGCTGTTTACGCAGTCCTCAACAACACCCGTGAGGGCTTCGTCAAGTCGCGCGGGCTTCATATCGTGCTGATACTGACCGACACCGATGGATTTTGGATCGATCTTAACAAGCTCTGCAAGAGGATCCTGCAAGCGTCTTGCAATAGAAACCGCACTTCTCTGCATAACGTCAAAGTCGGGGAATTCGTCAGCCGCGAGCTTTGAAGCGGAGTAAATTGACGCGCCCGCCTCGCTGATAACGATATATTTTGTATCATAATCGACCTCTTTGAGAAGGTCGGCAACGAAGATCTCACTTTCTTTGGAGGCAGTGCCGTTACCGATAGCGATAACGTCGACCTTGTGCGCGCGGATCATACTCTTAACGATGCGCTTTGCTTCTTCAATTCTTTGACGTGGCTTTGTGGGGTAGATAACTCCCGTATCGATAACCTTGCCCACGGGGTCAACGACCGCAAGCTTACAACCGTTAACGTAACCGGGGTCAAAGCCAAGCACCACCTTTCCCTTAATGGGAGATTGCATCAAAAGATGCTTTAAGTTATCAGAGAAAAGCACTATCGCGCCCTCGCAAGCGGTGTCAAAGAGGTCATTCCAGATCTCTCTCTCAACGCTTGGTGCGATAAGGCGGTCGTAGCCGTCGACAAGAGCATTTTCAACGTATGATTTTGCGGAGCTATTGCCCGGCACGACGACCTCGTTATACAAATAGTTAAGGATCAAATCCTTATCAACAACTACAGAAACCTTTAAAAATTCTTCCTTTTCGCCGCGGTGGATCGCAAGAACACGGTGGGAAGGAATCTTCTTCACACCCTCGCTGTACTCGTAATACTGCGCGTAAACGGAGTCCTCTTCGGTGTTTGCTTTACTCGTAACAAGACCGAACTGATAAGTAAGACGACGGATCTCTTTTCTGTACTCCGCGTTATCGGAAATGCTCTCTGCGATAATATCACACGCGCCCGCAAATGCCTGTTCTCTCGTTTCAACGCCCTTTTCGGCATCAATAAAGCCGTCGGCGATCTCGTCCAAAGATGGCTCGTAGGATTCTCTTTGCTCAAGAATAAGGAGAGCGAGGGGCTCGAGTCCCTTTTCCTTCGCAACTGACGCGCGCGTCTTTCTGTGAGGACGGAATGGGCGGTATATATCGTCAATTTCGGTAATAGTAACCGCATTTTTGATTGCTTCTTCAATTTCGGGTGTAAGCTTGTCCTGCGCTCTGATGAGTTCAGTTACTTCTTCTCTTCTCTTTTCGATATTGCGAAGATAGTTAAGTCGCTCCTCAAATTTGCGAAGTATCTCATCGTCAAGCGATCCCGTTACCTCTTTTCTGTAACGCGCGATAAAGGGAATGGTGTTACCCTCATCGATAAGCGCCACGGTTTTTTCGACCTGTGTGAGCGTGATATTCAGTTCCTTTGCAAGTGTTTCAAAAATGTTCATCTCTGTGTTCCTCTAATTTCTTTATTTCTTCATCTGTGAGAAATCTCCATTCGCCCCTCTGCAAGCTCTTATCGAGCGAGATAGGTCCAAAGGTGATTCTTTCAAGATAGGTTATCTTATTATTAACCGATTCAAGCATGCGCTTGATCTGGTGATATTTGCCCTCAACAAGCGTGATATATCCTGATTTTTTATTATCAAAAAGCTCAATTTGAGACGGTTTTGTTACGTAGCCGTCCTCAAGCTCAGCTCCCTTTTCAAGATATGCAATTTCTTCCTCTTTTAATGGGAATTTACTTTCAAAATAATACTTTTTCTTAACGTGGTGCTTGGGTGAGAGCAATCGGTGCGCAAGGTCGCCGTCATCTGTGAGCATCACGAGTCCAAGTGTATGCTTGTCAAGTCTGCCGCACGGAAAAAGGTTTAATTTTTGCAATTCTTCAGGAAGCAGATCAATAACGGTTTTATCTCTGCCGTCCTCGGTCGCACTGACCACACCGTCCGGCTTGTTCATCAAGATATAGGTATATTTTCTATATTCTATTTTTCTTCCGCAGAAGATTATTTCATCTTTTTCAGGGTCAATATGGACGTCCGCCTTTTTCACCGCCGCGCCGTTGACAAGTATCAAACCTGCGCGCGCCGCCTTTGCACTTTCCGTGCGCGTGGCAATACCCATATTGCTTAAAAATTTGTCTATTCGCATTTACGTAAGCTCTCCTGCGATATTTTTCTCCATTAGTTGCTTGATTTCTTCTTTTGAAAGCCCTAAACTAAAGAGATGATAGAGCTTTGCAACAGCCGCTTCGGTGGTCATATCCTTGCCGCTGACCGCACCCGCGCCCTTGAGCGACGAGCTTGTTTCATAAGTGCCAAGCGTTACCGTACCCGCAGGACATTGTGAGCAAACGGTTATAACAGACCCCGATGCAAAGGCTTTTTTGATAATGGGAAGCAGCTCGCCGCCACCGCCGGGGATATTTCCCGCACCAAAGGTCTCAAGCACGATGCCCGAGAGCTTTTCCGTCATAATCTCCTCAAAAAGTCCGAACTGAATACCCGGAAACACCTTCAAAACGCCGATAGGCACTTCATGAAAGGGCAAATATTCGAGCTTAGTTCCCTCTTTATGCTTCAAAATTGCGTCCTTATTGTATTTTATCTCAATTCCCACCTCGGCAAGAAGCGGATAATTGGGTGATTTGAATGCCACAAGTCCGTCCGCGCTCATCTTCATCGCACGGTTTCCGCGCAATAGACGACCGCTGAAATAAAGGCAAACCTCGTTTGCCACACCCTCGCTTGCGATAAGAATCGAGGTTATGAGATTATCTCGTCCGTCGCTTCGCACCTCGGAAAGAGGTATCTGCGAGCCCGTAAGAATTACAGGCTTGTCAAGTCCTCGCAAGATAAAGGACAAGGCAGATGCCGTATACGCCATTGTGTCCGTGCCGTGAAGCACCACAAAGCCGCAATATTTTTCGTAATTTTCATATATCACACGCGCGATCTCGTTCCATTCCTTAAGCGTCATATTCGACGAGTCAAGCAAGGGCGACATCTCGTAAAGCTCCCACGCGGGAAACTCTGCGCGCATAAGGTCGGGAATGGATTTAAGCTCATTTTCAAGGAAATCTGGCGCGGGCTTGTAGCCGTTCTCCGTGCGCTTCATTCCGATAGTTCCGCCGGTGTATATTATTAAAACTCTTTTGTTCTTCATATTTTCTTCTTTCTGCATATTGTGTATTTCAAATTTTGATTTACAGTGAAGTTGGTTTTAAATTGAAGGGGAACTCCCTCCGTCATTTTCTTGCGAAAATGCCACCTCCCTCTGCGGAAGGAGGCTCAGTAAGTCAACCCTTCGCAAGTGGTCGTAAAACTTTATAATATCTAACAAATTTGGCTATATGGCTACAATTAAAGTGCATCTAAGAAAGGCTCCTTCCGAGGAGGGAGCTGTCACGGCTTGTCCGTGACTGAGGGAGTTCCTCATTTACATAAGCTATCTTTTCAAACTCCCCGATAAATCCCAATTTGCGATAAACTATAAATATCGTTTTTTCAAATCCGCATTATACCATTTAGGGATAATGGAATTAAAACTATCGTAATTTTCAAATGCTCTATGACATCTTTCCACCATTCCGTCAACGTCCTCTTGACCGAATTTTTCCGCCCATTTGATTGAAAAGAGCGCTGCGTGGGCGCAGTAAACCGCAAGCGCGCCCCAGAAGTCCATTGGAATTTCGCCCTCAAAATAGGCGTCTATCTGACCTATTGAATAAGGAACACTAACCTCAGTTCCAAAGCTCTCAAGCTTATAAAATTCCTCATAGGGGTCACCGATCTCCCAACGGTTAAAATCTATAACACCTATTTTTCCGTCATTCATATAGATGAGGTTTCCCGGGTGAAAATCACCGTGCTGATAAACGGGCTTTTCTCTCCAAATAAGGTCGATATTATTTTTTACAAATGCTATAACGCTTTCATCATTTTCAACTCGCAAATGTGGAGTTTCCTCATAGCGAGATAATTGCCAAAGCTTTTTCGGTTTTTTGGTTTCCTTCGGAATATCGCAATCGTCCAAGGGAATGGAATGTATCTTCTTTAAAATCTTCCCCGCCTCTCTGCCGAGAAGATATTGTTCCTTTTCGGTAAGACGCGGCAACGCTTCTTCAAGATCAACGCCCTCAACGAAGGTCAAAAGCATATAGTAGCTTTTTCCGCCGTTACAAATTCCAAAGTCAACGGGCATTGACATAGCAAAGCCAAGCTTTGAATATTTTTCGACGATTTCATATTCCTTTTTCTTGCTTTCGTAAGAGGAAATATCGGATATACGAAGAAGGAGAGTTCGTCCGTCATTTGTTACTATTTTATATTTTTCGTCACTCGACCAGCCCTTCGTGATCTTTTCACAAGAGAGCCAATCATAGCTGCTTTTTATATTGAACATTAACATCACCTCCAACTGTTAATACCAAAATTCTTTAGCCGCTTTTTCTTTGCCAAAAGAAGTACAAAGAAAAAGCCGATAAAAAAGAAATGCCATTTTTGCGCTCACGCCGCGCAGACGTCCGCTTTTGAAAAAGCGGAGCAAAACTTTTTAATCATGTCAAGCAAGTACGAACACAGTGCTCACTCTATAAGCATCGCATCTCCATAATGTACGCGATATAAGAAAATTTGAATGTTGGTTAGTAGAAATTGTCGTAGACGAGGCGTAAGGGCGCAAAAATCCCGATGGCATAGTTACCTATGTCGAGGGATTTGAGTCACCCGACAACGAAGTATACGGCAATTTATACAATCAACATCGCGTCGCCGAAGGAGAAGAAGCGGTATTTTTCCT
>CAZLIB010000106.1:0-4832 GCA_964559465.1 uncultured Lachnospiraceae bacterium | reverse complement strand
AGGGTATCACCTCTATTCAGATGGACCTTAAGATCGACGGTCTTACACCCGAGATCATCAAGAAGGCATTTGAGCAGACACACGCAGGTAGAGATTACATTATCGACGAGGTTCTTCTTAAGGCAATTCCCGCTCCTCGCGCAGAGGTTTCAAAGTACGCCCCCAAGATGACAACAATGAAGATCGATCCCGACAAGATCCGTGAGGTTATCGGTAAGGGCGGCTCCGTAATTCAGAAGATCGTTGCTGATACGGGCGCAAAGATCGACATCGAGGATGACGGTACGATCAGAATCGCAGCCGTTAACGGCGACAGCGCAGCAGCTGCTAAGGCTTGTATCGACGCTATCGTATTTGAGCCCGAGGTCGGTGCTATCTACACAGGTACAGTAACAGGCATCAAGGAATTCGGCGCGTTCGTTGAATATGTTCCGGGTAAGGAAGGTCTTGTGCATATCTCCAAGATTGCAAAGGAGAGAATTGAAAAGGTTGAAGACGTTCTTAAGCTTGGCGACACTGTAAAGGTTAAGTACATGGGTGTTGATGCTAAGGGCAGAATGAACTTCTCCATCAAGGACGCACAGTAATTTTAAAATATTATTTTGACATTTTGATTTTTCCTTGGGGTACTCCCCCAAGGAAAAATATATTTGAGCCATTTTGTATGGCGGAAAGGATCGGCTATGAGCAAAAATAACTCAAGAACAAGAGCATTTGAAACGGTCAATAATAAAGGCTTTAAATCAAACAAATCAAGACAAAAGCTTGTTGTGGCAATCTTTGTCGTTATCATACTTATTCTTGCGGCATTTGCCACACTCATTATCGGTCAGATAATAAATAAGATCCAACTCACTTCCACAACACCTCCTACTTCCAACAAAGACATAACTTACGTTCTAAAAGATGCAGGCGACATAAAAATCGGAAATCTTCTTTTCATTAGCGATAAATATCAATACGAATTTTCCGGTGATTTCAGTAATATGGTGAATATTAAGGATTATCAAAGATCCTCTGATAATATTTCAAAAGCTGAAATAGATGGGCTATATACATATTCCCTCGCTGCCGATAGAATCGTTTTAGACAATAGTGCGCTTGAAGCATTCAATCTTATGGTGCTTGAGTATTGTAAAACGCTTGACCTGTCAGATGCAAATCAGAACTCCGCAAGCAATATTATTATCGCATGGGGCGGCTACTCAGAGAGCACAGCTCATGAATACGAAAGCGACGTACAGGATATTGGTAAGGATTATTACGATCACGCGCTTGGCACTTCCCTCACGCTCAAGGTTTATTCTCCATCCACCGTTATCACAGAAACGCTTCTCAGGCAGAATTATAGTTGGATTTACGAAAACGCTCACAAATACGGCTTTATCATCCGCTTCCCCGACGAGTGCAAGGATCACACAGGCTTTGACAGTTCAACGAGGATCCACCTTCGCTACGTTGGTGTAGAGCACGCAACTTACATATATCAAAATGAGCTCTGCTTTGAAGAATATCTTGAGCTTGTTCGCAACTACAACATTGACAATCCTCTGACCTTTACGGGAAGTAACGGAAATACCTATCAGGTCTATTACGTTTCATATTCGGGCAATCCCACAAGCGTTCCCGTTCCCAAAAATAATCCTTACACTATTTCCGGTGATAATATGAATGGATTTATCGTAACTGTAGAAAATACTATTGAATAAAATTAAAAAATCAAGGATCATGCGATCCTTGATTTTTTAAAATAGAAAGGAGAAAATATGAAAAAACAGAGTATTGCAAATATTATTTTTCTTATGTTGCTTTGCGCAATCATAGTATTCTTCTCTCTTTCTTATATTTTTATAGAACAAAAAAGCTTTTCTGAAGACGAAAATCGCGTACTCCAAGGCACTCCGCGCTTCACATTTAAAAAATTGCTTGACGGAACATATACCCGTCAGCTGCACGATTATTTTTCAGATCAGATAAATCTGCGTTCATTTATGATCCAACTCAAGGCAACAGTTGAGCTTGCGATGGGTAAGAACGAAAATAACGGCATAATTCTCGGCAAGGACGGTTATCTCATCGAGAGTTATCCATACACCGAAACAAACTATAATTATCTCAAAAATAATCTTTATAAAATAGAAAAGCTGTTAGCTAAGATCGAAGAAAACGGCGGCACTGCAAGCTCAGTTATAATTCCTCGCAAGGTCGATATTCTTGAAAGTAAATTCCCTCCCTATTATTCCAACGAACGAAATCAAGCCGTGTGGGAAATTGTTAGTTCTACTCACATCACACTTACCGAGGCACTTGAAAAGTGCCAAAAGCAGGGCGATGATATCTTTTATAAGACCGATCACCATTGGACCGCCATGGGCGCATATTATACCTACAGAGAGCTTGCCTTAGTTCTCGGTTATTTCCCTCTTCCACAAAGCAAATTTAATTTCAGTACACTTTCGGATGAATTTTACGGCACGACCTATTCAAAATCGGGCTTCTTTTTCACAGATCCCGATACAATAAGCTCGCCAGTGCTTGAAAGCGGCAGATTCACTACCACAATAGTTGATATCGACCTTTCCTTCGACGGTCTTTATGACACCTCTTATCTTTCTAAAAAGGACAAGTACAGCACGTTCCTCTCAGGCAATAACGCGCACGTTAAGATCTTGGACAACACTGATCCCAACAAAGAAACTCTTCTTATAATTAAGGACAGCTATTCGCACTCGCTTGCTCCCTATCTCTGTGAGCATTATAACCTCGAGCTTATCGACCCAAGATATTTCACGGGCTCGATCGAGGACTATATCATAGAAAACGATATAAAGAACGTCCTGTTTCTTTTCGGACTTGATACACTTGCAAGTGCAAATATTACAATAAGATAAATCAAAAAGCACCAACTTATAAAGTCGGTGCTTTATTTTTATTTAATTACGTTGCATTTCTCTATTCCGTAATATTTAAAGCATTCAATCGTTTCCCTGTCGATAATCTCGCCGCTCACCACGATCGGCACTGCGGGCGGGCACCCAACACTTGATACAGCAACAACTTTACCAAGGCACTCGCCTATCGGCAAGCACTCCGACGGTGAAAGCACCGCTTCACGAATACTCATCGTGCGCTCTGCCCTGTGAAAGACGGGCATATAATTCAAGATCGCTTCTTTTCTTGGAATTGAGAGCATAACACACTCGATCACGCTCAAGCCGTTCTGTTCAAGCTCGGGTGTGAGCATTAACACCACGAAATCCGGATCAGCAAATTCGCAAATCATTCCCTTTTCCAAAAGAATTTTCGCAAGCTCTGTACCACTATAACCATAGCTTTTTGCCTTAACAGTTATTTTAAGCGGCTCGTCGCCGTAAAGCTCATAACCACTATTGACAAGCTTTTCCTTAAGAGCAGAAACTCCCTCAACAAAGCTTTCAAGTCGGGCAGGATAGCCCTCAAGATACGCATTTGCCGCGTCAAGTGATTGCAAAATCAGATACGAAGGACTCGTTGAGCCGAACAAAAGCATTGAATTTTTCACGCTTGATGAAAGCAAGTGTGAAAATTCTGCAGAAAGATGCAGATATGCCCCACCCGTAAGAACGGGCAAGGTCTTGTGAGCAGAATCACAGCAAATATCTGCCCCAAGGTCGATAGGATGGCATGATACGGGCAAAAACTTAAGATATGCGCCGTGGGCATTATCCACCGCAAGCAAAACTCCGTTTTCGTGGCAGACTCTCGCAATAGAGCTTATATCAAGCACTTTGCCAAGATAGTCGGGACTTGTAACGTAAAGCGCCGTTGGCTTTCTGTCCATATTTTCAAAATACCTTGAAAGCTCCTCTGCCGTAACGTCACAGGAGAGATAGCTTCTCATATTCTCGGGACAAAGCCATTCAACGTCAGGGTCAATAAGCGCCACCGCGCTTGAGAATGCTTTATGGGCATTTCTTGCCGCCAGAATCAGTGGCTTTTCACCCTTTTCTCTTGCATAAAGCGTGATAAGATGCATCATCGCTTTAATACACTGCGACGAGCCCTCGGTCGAATAATAGGTATCGCAACCGAAAAGCGCGCTCGCACATCTCTCGCTCTCGGCAATTATTCCGCTTGCCTCATAAAGAGAGTCCGCGCCGTCGATCTCGGTGATATCAAGGTTTTCAACGCCAAGAGAGCCAACCCCCTTATGACCGGGCATATGTAGCTTCAGCGCTCCACCCTTCGCATAATCGCGAACAAAATCACAAATAGGTGTTTTCATAATTATTCGCCTATTCGCCCAAAGCGCGCGCTATCGCGACCATTATCGCACATTCCATTCTCTTTTTAAAGAGCTTACAGCCGTCCTCGTATACACCCGTAACACTGCCTGTTGCGTGATAAGCGTTAGCCGCACAACCGCCCGAGCAGTAAAGGCGCGCCCAACAGTCGCGGCATTCCGGGTGAGCATAAACGTTGCAAGCGGCAAACTCGCCCTGAATTTCAGCATTGGTCACGCCGTTCCAGATGTCGCCAAGCTTGAACTTTTCATCGCCAACGAACTGATGGCAGGGGTAAAGGTCGCCCCAAGGGGTAACAGCCATATATTCAGTGCCGCTTCCGCAGCCCGAAATTCTCTTATATATGCAAGGGCCACCCGTAAGGTCTATCATATAGTGATAGAACGTAAAGGGCTTGCCCTCTTTGTCCCTTTGAAGCATCAATTCAGCCAATTTCTCATACTGCTTCATAACTATCTCAAGATCCTCGTCAGTAAGCGCAGAGGGATCTCCCTTGGCACAAACAACGGGCTCCATGCTCAGCTCGTTGAAGCCAAGGTCAAGCATGAC
>CAZLIB010000105.1:0-4941 GCA_964559465.1 uncultured Lachnospiraceae bacterium | reverse complement strand
TTTAAAAAAGTGGACAAAACAATCGCACAAAGTGTGTGCTAACACACCGATAAATCCCAAATTATCGGTCGATCAGTTCAATTTCTAACCGATCACTCAAACCAAAAGAACGGACCTTAGTCCGTTCTTTTGGTTTATTTAATTTTATTAACTATTTAAACTTGAACGTCGATCTCGCCATTTAAGCATATTACCACACATTCGGAAATCCTCTCCTTCCAGTAATCGCCCTTTCGGAGCAATCTCCACTGTGATTTCACACCGCCGTAGTTGATAGTATGGAGTGACGTGCATTCACTGAACAAGCCGTCCTCGATCCTTTCTATACTTTCGGGGAGAGTGACCCTTTCAAGCGAGTAGCAGTAGTTGAACGCCCATTCGCCAACCTTCTCAACGCCCTCGGGAATAACGATGCTTTTGATGTTGAAGCAATATTCAAACGCTCTCTTATCAATCTCACGAACAGGAACACCTTCAATAGTTGAAGGAATAACTATATCAAGGTCATCACATTCGCCAATACCAAGGATTACACACGACTCTCGAGCCTCATCAAGCTTATACTCAAAGCCCGATGAGTCAATAAGCGATTGCTCAAAGTCCTCTGCAAGAGAAATAGTTGGCTCGATTTTCTCTTCCTCGGGCACGTCAAGAATCTCAAGAATGGAGTTGTAGAAGTAAGCAATATCGGGATTGTCCTCAATACCCTTCTCCTTCCTTCTTTGCTTTTCGGCCTCTTTTGCTTTTTCAGCGGCTCTCTTTTCCATTTCGATTCTTTCTCTCTCGACTCTTTCCGCATGTCTTTGCTCGCGAGCTTCCTTGCTGTGATATGTAAACCAAGCTTTTATCCTTGCACGAAGCTTTGCTCTGCGTTCCTGACGTCTCTTTTTGCGCTTGAGCTTTCTCTTTTCCTTCAGTGCCTGCTTTTTAGCTTTGTTTTTTTCTTTTCTTATTCGCTTCTTTTCCTCGCGGTCTTTTTTGCGCTCCTCTTTACGCTTTTGTCTGCGCTCCTTGCGCTGTTGCTTGCGCTTTTCCTTACGCTCCTTGCGCTTATTTTTCTTTTCTTCCTTGCGCCTTTCCTTTTTCTCTTCCTTTTGCTCCTTGCGCTTTTCCTTTTCGCGAAGCTCCTCTGCCCTTTCTGCGGATTTCTTAGCTTCCTTCTTTTTAAACTTTTCTTCCTTCTTGGCGCGTTTTTCGGCTTGCTTTTTTTCCTTTTCCGCTCGGCGCTCCGCTTCTCTTGCAAGCTCTTGCTCCTTCATTTTCGCTTCAAACGCCGCTTTTCTTTCGGCTCTGAGCGCAGCTTCCTCAGCTCTTATGCGGTCCTGCTCTGCATAACGCGCATCAAAATCGGTTTCGTTGAATTTTTTTATTCCCATCGGAATAGCAAGCATAATCAACGCTGCGGCCGTAAAGCCAAATATGTACAGTGCAAGACAAACAGGGAAGCCCCAAGAATATTTCATAAGTGCATTCTGTACGAGTGAGTAAACGGGAAGCGAGGGTTCACAATAAGGACTTACAAAGAACATATTGAAGGTTTCTCTTTCAAGAAGTCCTGTGAGATGCGCAACCTCGTTGAGCGTTACCGCAATACCGAGTGCAGCAACGAAAACGGGAATCGCCTTCCAAAGAGTCTTCATCTCCGCTTTAACGTAGCCCGTATAATAAAGAAATACCGCAATTACAATCATTGAACCGTGGCAGACCATCGTCTGAATACAGATTCCAAGTGTGCTTGTGAACACGGTATTGGGGTAAAGCATTACCGCCGTGCCCGCAAAAAGCGCGTATGTAGCAAGGTATGCGCAAAAGTTGTCGTGTGACTTACCCTTGGCAATTCCCGCAAGAAGCCCGATATAAAGGGACGTTGAGCAGAACTGCCACGGGAACGCATACCACTGATAATCAAAGGTGATTCCGTCAGTATAACCAAAGCTGAAATTTATCTGCTTGTATATTTCCAGAACGCCGACGATGATTGCGGTGATAAGCACCACCTTGCGAACGTTTTTGATCTTTCCCTTCTTCCAGAGGAAGCATAAAAGGACTGTTATAAGAACGGTCACCGCAAGACTTGCAATGTGGAACGCGCCGTACGGCTCCGGCTGTGTCCACTGTGTGTCCAGAATTCTCAAAATACTCTGAATAAATTTCATTTTACATCTCCTTTTTGAAGATTTAAATATAATTAAAAATAATATTCCATAATATATCACTCTAATTTTAGCACTTTTTTACACAATATGCAATAGTTTTTTGAAAAACGTTAAAAATATCTTTTGCTTGGTGCTTTGCTTCGACTATTTTTTTCTATCCTCGGGTGTAAAATAAGATAAAAACCTTGTTTTTTGGAAAATCAATGCAAAGAGGACTTTTAAAATGGAAGATCAGAAAACTTTAAGAATTGAAAAACAAATAATCAAAGAAGCAAGTCGGAAAATAAGTAAAAAAGAGATCCTTATCGAGAGTGCACGCGCGCTCCTCTTTGGTATTTTCGGACTTTTGCTTGGTACGCGTGAAATGCTTTTTGAAACCGTTCCGCTTGCCTTTTCTCTGCTCGCCTCATCAACAAGGCAAGCCCCTTTTGTTCTGATTGGTGTTCTGCTTAGCGCATTTCGCGGCGGTGAATTTTCCGCTCCGATTGTACTTGGAGCGTGTGCAACGGTCGCGCTGCGAATCCTTGCAAGACTGTTTCTTGACAAAAACGCCGCACCAAATCCAAGCAATACCGGATTTATATTAGCCGTATCAAATCTTTTTTCAGAGCACACCTATTTGAGAATGATGAGCGGCGCCGTTGGTGTTTTCGTTATAGGAATATGGCGCATCGTTCTCGGCGGATTCAGATTTTACGACCTTTTTGGTGCAATATTCTATCTTGTTCTTACACCCGTTGGCATACTGCTTTTCAGCTGGTATTTCAATATAAGCGAGCGTCGGCTTGCCGATAGATGTGCCTTCACCATGACGCCAAACGAGGAAAGATTATATTACGTTTCCCTTACACTGCTCGCGTGCTCATTCATCTATTCGCTTGGCAGTACCAATATTTTGGGAATCAGCGTTCCCATTTTCGTGGCGAGCTTCGTGACACTTTACTCGTGCAAAAAAGGCGTTGTCTACGGCATAGTGACGGGGCTCTTGCTCGGTTTATCAGTATCCCCCTCTTACGCACCCATGCTCGCGTTCTGCGCCATTTCATATTTTTCCGTCAGCAAGCTCTCTCTCTTTGGGGGTGGGATAGCTTCCTGCATTGCGGGACTTATCTGGGCGATATACGTTGGCGGACTCTCCTCTCTCACAAGCGTATTTCCCGCCTTGCTCGCCTCGTCAATGTTGTTCAGCACAGCCGAAAGGATCAGTATTTTCGATGATGTCGAGCGCTTTTTTGCAAAAGATGAGACGAATCGCGAGCCGATTTCAATTGAGAGCATTGAAGGGGTTATAGCCGAGCAAAGGGCAAATCTCCAGGACGAGCGGCTGCGCTCGATCTCCGATTCTTTTTCATCTCTTTCGGAAATATTTTATAATCTCTCCTCAAAGCTGAAACGACCGACGATGCTCGATCTTCGCTCAATTTGTGAGCAGAGCTTTGAAAAGCATTGTGAAAATTGTGAGAACCGCGAGATCTGCTTTGGCGCGGAATACGGCGCAACGCTTGACGTGATGAAAAAAATGACCGTTCAGCTTCACTCCGCTGGGATTACCGACTCAAAAAAACTGCCCGACAGCTTTAAAGTTCGCTGCAAAGATGCAAAAATCATTGTAGATGAAGCAAACAAGGCGTGTGCAATAGCTACGAAAAAGGCTTTTCAAAACGAAAAGACCGAGATATTTGCGCTTGATTACGATGCGATTGCAAAAATACTCAACGATGCGATAGCCGAAAATGAGAACGAATTCAAAATAGACCACTCAATGAGCAAACGGCTCTCACGGGTAATAGCCGACGAGGGCTATGGCGAGCATGCAGTAAGCGTTTTTGGAAAGCGAAAATTGAAGATCCTTGCACGAGGACTCGACCTGACCGATAAGGCTGCCGACGTCAGTATTCTTAAATCCCGACTTGAGGAATCCTCGCGTGTAAAGCTTTCCGATCCGACCTTTGAGCTTGCTTTCGGAAGCGTGAATATGCAGATAGAGGCAACGCGCGCTTTTTCAGCCGAGGCTGCGTTCGCTGCCACCGCAAGCGAAGGTGAAAGCGTTTGCGGTGATACGGTTAGCATTTTTGAAAACAAAAATGATTATCTTTATGCGCTTATAAGTGACGGCATGGGCACGGGTAGAGCAGCCGCGCTGACGAGCGAGATGTGTAACACCTTTCTTCGCAATATGCTAAGCGCGGGAAACAGAATGGAAACCTCTCTGCGTATGCTCAATAGCGTTTTGCGCGCAAAGGGCTCAAAGAGTGAGTCGGAATGCTCCGCCACAGTAGACCTGCTGCAGCTTGATATGTATTCGGGCGCGCTCACGCTTATAAAAAGCGGCGCGGCTCCGACCTTCGTTTTACGACGGGATAACGTTTTCAAGCTCACATCTCCAAGCTTTCCGATAGGAATCTTGCGCGCACTTGATGCAAAGCAGATGGACCTCTCGTGTGAGGACGGCGATGTTGTGGTGATGATAAGCGACGGTGCGACCCGCAGTGGCGACGATTGCTCGTATCTTTCGGATATGCTCCGCGAGTCAAATATTGCCAATGAAAGCGCTCAAAAAATAGCGGATAAGATCATACGCCGCGCGAAAGCGGAAAGTGACGTTCCCAACGACGATATTTCCGTCGTTGTCGTAAAAATCAAAAAGGAAATTTGTAATTGGTAGTTCCCCTCCCCACGCGTTCTCGCGTGGGGATTTTTGTTTGATAGATAAATTGGGCTTTATCGGGAAGTTACAAAATGAAAATGTTACTTTTTTCGAGAAAAAAGTAACCAAAAAAGCTTT
>CAZLIB010000104.1:0-4946 GCA_964559465.1 uncultured Lachnospiraceae bacterium | reverse complement strand
GTGTCCCCTTCTATGACGGGCGATGACGCTCGTGAAAATGAGCTTCGCCCTCAGTCTATAGAAGAATATATAGGTCAGGAAAAAGCAAAAGAAAATCTTAAGATCTATATTGAGGCAGCAAAGCTCCGCGAAGATGCGCTTGACCACGTTCTCCTCTACGGCCCCCCAGGACTTGGTAAAACTACTCTTTCCCATATTATCGCAAACGAAATGGGTGTTAATATCAAGATAACGTCAGGTCCCGCTATTGAAAAGCAGGGTGACCTTGTGGCGATCCTTACAGGACTTGAAAACGGTGACGTGCTGTTCATCGACGAGATACACCGCCTTTCGCGCTCGATAGAAGAGGTGCTTTACCCCGCCATGGAGGACTATTCCGTTGATATTATTATCGGTAAAGGCCCTGCGGCAAGAAGCATCAGAATAGACCTTCCCAAGTTCACACTTATCGGTGCGACAACACGCGCAGGTCAGCTCACCACTCCCCTTCGCGACCGTTTCGGCGTACTACTTAAGCTTGAGCTTTACACTTCCGAGGAGCTTGCAACTATCGTTAAGAGAAGTGCAAAAATTCTTGGCATAAACATCACCGAGGACGGCGCGCTTGAGCTTGCTTCCCGTTCACGCGGTACACCGCGTATTGCAAACCGTTTGCTCAAGCGTGTTCGCGACTTTGCTATGGTTATGGGCGACGGCATTATAAACTGCGAAATTGCACGATATGCCCTTGACAAGCTTGAAATTGACGAGCTTGGTCTTGACAATATCGACAGACGTATGCTTGAAACGATAATCAAGTTCTATCACGGCGGCCCCGTCGGTCTTGACACCATCGCCGCAACAATCGGCGAAGAAGCCATCACGATCGAGGACGTTTGCGAGCCCTATCTTTTGCAGATAGGATTCCTCTCCCGCACACCCAAGGGACGTTGCGTGACTGCACTCGCTTATGAGCATCTCGGCATTCCCTTCCGTTCAAACGGCAAGGGCGATGCAAGTCAGACAACGATAATTTAAAGAAAAAACCGCTTGGATTTACCAAGCGGTTTCTTTTTAATTTGCCGAAAACTTCTGTTTAAGCTGCTGCACCTTATCCTGCTGTGCCATCTCGGGCGCGTACCAGCCCTTTTCCTTCATCTTGGTGTATATTTGGTTTTGCAGCTGCAAGGATTGATGAAGTGCTGAAGAAAATGACGAGAACACCTGCGCGTCACTCGCCTCAATAGCGCCGTGCATATAAAGGTCGCACGCGCCCTTTTCAAGAAGGAGAAGATTCTCCATCACGTTTCTGTCGTTTGTTGCTTCGTTCATATTCTCTCCCCCTTAAAGTAATTGATAGAAGCCGTTAAAGATTTCCCTGTGCTTCTGTGTTAGGTCTGTAACGAGATTTTTAAGCTCGCCGTCCTGCAACTGTGCAGAACATTCTTGGCATTTCGTTTTGAAATACTGCTCGTGTCCGAGCGCATCCTCAATGTAAAGCAATTCCTTGTTCGTCATTTTTATAAACTCCTTTCAAGTTTTGGTATTTGGAGTATTGACAAAGGATTTTTTGTTTATTCAATCCGGAAATACAAAAAGGAGCGCGTGAGCGCTCCTTAAATTGTTGAATAATTATTCACCTGTATAGCCCCAAACGACGGGACGGCTTGAAGAATTCCAAGAAGAATTCCAACCGCTTGGCTTACTTGTTGCTTCACAGTATATTGTCAGCGAGGTGCAAGAATCGAACGCATATTCACCGATACTCGTTACACTGTCGGGAATAACTATGCTTGTCAGCGAGGTGCAACCAGAGAACGCACCATAGCCGATACTCGTTACACTGTCGGGGATAACTATGCTTGTCAGCGAGGTGCAATTAGAGAACGTACCACTACCGATACTCGTTACACCATCGGGGATAGTAAACGACTTATCCGTTTTTCCTATAGCATATTGAATAAGCGTTTTTCCGTCTTTAGTATAAAGATTTCCGTCTACAGATTTATAATACTCATTATTTTCCGATACGTTTATGCTTGTCAACGAGCTGCAATTCAGAAACGCATATTCACCGATGCTCGTCACACTGTCGGGGATAACTACGCTTGTCAGCGAGGTGCAATTAGTGAACGCAAAACTACCGATACTCGTTACACTGTCGCCGATTGTTACGCTTGTCAGCGAGGTGCAATCAAAGAACGCATAATCGCCGATACTCGTTACACTGTCGGGAATAACTACGCTTGTCAGCGAGGTGCAATCAACGAACGCCCAATCGCCGATACTCGTTACACTGTCGGGGATAACTACGCTTGTCAGCGAGGTGCAATCAAAGAACGCATATTCTCCGATAGCCGTCACAGGCAAGTTATTATAGGTCGAAGGGATAACCACATCCGTATCCGTGCAAATGCCTATGTCCGCTACGCTATAGCTTACGCCATCGTCGTTGAGGGTGAACGCAAGACCCTTGGAATAGTTAATATATTCTTCTTCGGCAATAATCTCACCGCATACGGTGCAGGAAAGCTGAAGCATAGTTCCGTCTTCATTCAACGTCCACTCGCCCTCGGTGTGTCCATTAGCAGAAATACTACACGTGTTAACTGTATCTCCGCAAACAGCACATACTTGATGCTTGCTTCCGTTTGTGGTACAGGTTGGTTCTATATCCGTTACCCACTCGCCCTCGGTGTGTCCCGTTGCGTTGATCTCTTGCGTTGCCGTTTCGCCACAGGTGTCACATACGCTTGACTGCTCGCCCTTCTCGGTGCAAGTCGGCGCTTTGGTCTGCGTCCATTCATTCAAGCTGTGTCCAAGCGGCTGAACTATTTCGTCACGATAAGTAAATCCGCATACGGCGCAGGTATAAAGCTTATATCCTTTTTCGGTACAGGTTACCTCGTGTACCACACCCTCGTCATACTCATGCTCACAGGTGCTTATAAGCGTCGTCGCGTAAACTATAAGGTCGTCATATACCGTGTTGGCATATGAGCCGTTTCCGTTATATCTGTATTCAACGTTATGCTCCCAAGTAAGACCGCTTGCTATTATAAAGCCGCTTCCAACTCCGTACTCAATAAGAGTGGGATTTCCCTTCGCATCCTGAAGAATAATGTTGACATCATCGGGCAGATTTGTAAAGTACGTATGGCTCATATAGTTATGATACAACAAGTCATTCGTAAGTGAAAGCCCGTCCGTAAGCGCTCCGGTTACTATAGGATGCTCCACGTTTACTATATAGTTTCTATATGAATAGTAATTACCCTTCTCTACTTCGCCGGGCAATGCATATCCTATATATCCGGCTGACCAGCCCTGATCACACGCGCCGTATACTACAACACCGCCGTCATCGGCAAACTCTCTGAGCTTTTCAGCACATCCGCTAAGCGCTGAATATGTGCTGCTGCTCTGGTCGTTTGCTATAAAGATGATTCCGTATTGAGAAAGGTCAGCAGATGACAATGCGGAGCTTCCTATCTTATCCCAGCTCGCTATGTAATCGTTATTAACAAGATTATTAAGCAGCTTAACGTTGCTATTGGTCCTCCAAGGACTGTTATCCTCTACCAATAATACGTATACACCCGATTTGAGCATGGGGATCTCTTCCGTATAGCTATCCTCGCAATTCGTACAGGTATACGTAATTTCTCCGGTTTCGCTCACCGTCGCTTTTTTTGTTATCTCAGACGTATAGCTATGACCGCTTGATATTACGGTGATTTCTTCGTACTCACACTCTGTGCAACCGTACTTTTCATAACCGTCTTCGGTACAAGTAGCATCATTATGCTCCTTAAACTGCATATTATGCTCACCCTCGGTCGTTACGTCGTAATAATACCCGCATCCGCTTCTCGCACACTCGTGTCTTACCACGCCATCCTCTGTGCAGCTAAGCTCCTTTATTACGGTTATCTGTATCATATGACCCAGCTTCACCGCTATCGTGCTGTCGAGAACCGCTTCGCAGTCCTCGCAGTATATGTATCTTACTCCGTTTTCAGTGCACGTGGGCTCAACCACCATTACCCACTCACCCTCAGTGTGTCCTTTGGTAGGTATCACGGTCTGAGAAACAAGGACCTCGCCACATGCTGAACAATGCTTGCCTTCTGTAAGACCCGTTGTTGTGCAAGTAGGCGTTACTGCACCGTCAATTACTTCTGTGTGTCCAAGAGCAGGAATAACTTCTTGGGCAACAAGTACTTCTCTACAGTGTTTACATTTTTGACCGCCAGTTAAACCATTAGATGTACACGTAGCTGAATATCCTTTGAGTGTTGAGATCACGGAGTGAAGACATACACCGCACCAATCACAATATTCAGATCCTTGGTGTTCAGTCGCAGGTATTTCTTCTTGAACTACTAAGATTTCGTTACATCTAGAACAATGCACACCTCCGGTAAGACCAGTGCTTGTACAGGTCGCTTCTACCGCTGCATCAATAACCTCGGTGTGACCTTTTGCGGAAATGACTGTCTGTTCAATAAGAATCTCACCGCACTTACTACACTTTGAGCCATCAGTCATACCAGTATCGGTACAGGTCGCTTTGTAACCTTGCAAGGTTATAGTCTCTTTGTGAGCACATTCAGCATCACGAATAAAACTGCATTTATTACAACTCTCGTCATATTCATCATCGTAAGTGTGAGGAATAACAGGAGTTTCTTGTTGTGCAACGAGAATCTCACCGCATTCGGAGCATTTCTTGCCCTCAGTTAAACCTGTTTCCGTACAGGTGGATTCTATCTCTGGAATAATTTCCTCGGTATGAACGTGAACGGGATCGTCCACAGGAGGATCATTTGGATTAGTCTGTGTAGAAGTTGTTGATGTTGTTGATGTAGTGGTAGTAGTCGTTGGTGTATAAACATCACACGCACTCAATATGAGTGTAAACATTAAAACAAGCACCACAAACAAAAGTGATAAAACTTTTTTCA
>CAZLIB010000103.1:0-4982 GCA_964559465.1 uncultured Lachnospiraceae bacterium | reverse complement strand
ACGGACTGTTTCTGATCAGTCGCTTCTGGCTTGGAAAAACGATGAAAAGCAAGCTGCTCCGCAAGCTCATTATAACGGACGAAATGGCAAGAGGTATGGCAGAGCACTGCTGCGTCGAATACAGGAATCTCTGCGAGATTCTACCGACGTTGTACCGTGAGTATTAAATTAAGGAGAACGAAAATGAAAAAGATATCAAAATCAAAATTTGCTTGTCAGCGAGATGGGCTTACCATTCGCGGATATGAATATCGCCCCGAAGGTGATAATTTGCCTATTGCCATCGTAAGCCACGGCTTTATGGCAAACTTAATGACCGTAAAGCACTACGCGCAGTTCCTCGCAGAAATGGGCTACGTTGCGTTTTGCTTTGACTTTTGCGGTGGGTGCGTTATGATGGGCAAGAGCGACGGTAAGACCACCGATATGTCCGTTTTGACCGAGGTAAGCGACCTCTGTGCCGTCATCGAATACGCCAAGGGACTTGATTATACCGACTCGTCAAATATACTTTTGATGGGATGCAGTCAGGGCGGCTTTGTTTCCGCACTCACAGCGGCAAAACTCAAAAATGAAATTGGCAAGCTCGTGCTGTTCTATCCGGCACTCTGTATTCCCGACGATGCTAAAGCCGGTAAAATGATGTGGGCAAGGTTTGATCCCGAGAATATTCCCGAAATCGTCAAATGCGGCCCTATGAAGCTTGGACGCTGCTATGTAGCGGATGTTGTGAATATGAATCCATTTGATGAGATTAAAGGCTATGATAGCGATGTATTGATCGTGCACGGCACGGCAGATAAGATCGTTGCAAATCATTATGCAGAAGAAGCCGAAGGTGTATATATGGCGAGAGAACAAGGCTCGGTGAAGCTTCACTTTATCGAGGGCGGCGGGCATATGTTCTCAAAGCGACACGATAAAATCGCCATTGAATACTTAAAACAATTTATTGAATTGGAATAAATTGCGGAGAAATCATGCTTATACACATATGGTTAGACTTGTTATTGATAGACTTTACTTGTATGATACAACGGTTATTGTTGATATGTGTGATAATAATCAGAAGTTGTTTCCAACCTCAATGTATCCTTTCTTTTCATATGATGCGAAAGAAATTAAAAACCCGGATCAAGTAGCGGATTCAGGCATTTATCATAGTACGGGTTATTCTGCCGCTAATTGTATGTGGATAATTCGAGCTTTGCTTGATAAATATGAAATTGACCGCACAGAATTTCTTTATAGTGCGCGCTCATACAAATAGACGATAACTATACAAATTATCAGAAATAATGAGCGAGCTCTATGTCGTAGAGCTCGCTTTTTGCTATTATATTGAAGAAAGGTGGTAGCAAAATGAATACTACAGAAAAAATGTATTTTGAATTACTACATAAAGACCGATCAGATAGTGCTGATACACTTGAGAAGCCTGCAATGCGAGGTCTATGGAGAAGTGTAGTTGAAAAATATCGTGATCAGGCTCACTTTATTTATGAATTGATACAAAATGCAGATGATGCTGGAGCTACATCGGCTCGTTTTGTGCTTGAAGAAGAAAGATTGATATTTGCTCATAATGGTAAACGTCACTTTTCTATTAGCGATCCTCAGTTAGAGGGGGAAGATGCTGACAAGGGACGACTTGGTGATGTTAACTCGATTACAGGTATTGCTTTTTCTGCAAAACAACAAGATCAACAAAATAAAATAGGAAAATTTGGTGTCGGTTTCAAAGCTGTTTTTCAATATACATCAACTCCGTATATTTATGATCCAAATTTGAGTTTTCGTATTGATAGATATATAGTTCCCACCTTGTTAGATGAAGATTTTCCAGGACGAAGAGCTGACGAAACGCTTTTTGTGTTTCCGTTTAATCATAAAGAGAAAACAGCTAAAGATACCTATAAAGACATTGAAAGAAAGCTTAAAGCACTTTCTTACCCAATATTATTTCTTACTAATTTACATGATATAAATTACGAAATTAATGGACAAGTTGGTATCTATGGAAAAGATATTGAAGCAGAACAAATATTCAACGACGGTACAGTTGCTGAAAAATTACGTCTATCACAAAACAAAGGCGAAGAAATAGTGCATAAAAATTTGTGGCTGTTTACAAGAAAGTATAATGGGCTCAAATATTCAGTAGGTTATTTTTTTGATGAAAACGACAATATAATTCCAGTTTCCGAGTATGCGTATTGCTTTTTCCCAACAAAAGAAACTACCAAGTTGAACTTTATCATTCACGCACCATTTTTGCTGACAGATAGCCGTGAGGGTATTAAGGCCGGCGAGGAACATAATGCAAAACTAATTTCCTTGCTTGCTAATTTATCTGCAGATTCTTTGATTTATTTGAGAGATATTGGAGAAAAGAGTGGCCACAGACTCATAACTGATAGTATTTGCAAAATAATTCCAATTAATGAAGAAGTTTTTGAAGATGCAGATGATACTTCGAATATTTCTTTCAAGCCATTTTATGTTGCTATTAAGAATATTTTTGCTAAAGAACGTATTATTCCTACCCGTGATAATTATGTTACTCATAAAAACGCTTATTGGGCAGCTGTGCCTAATTTAGCTGAGTTGTTTGACGATAATCAGTTGGCAGAATTAACCGGAAATGTAAATGCTAAATGGGCTTTCGTGAGCTATGGTCGTGATGAGTTGCAAAGAACCAATAAACACTTATATGAGTATATTGATTCTATAACTTTTACATATTTGACAGAACAACACCTGATTAAAGGAAGAAAGGCTAATGTAATTAGTTATTGGCAAAAAACTTCAGAACCAGCAATTATTGGTATAACTCCTAAATTTATAGAGAATCAGTCTGTTGAATGGTTAACTCGTCTATATAAGTGGTTATCTGAAACTTCTAATAGAACTGAATTGGCTAAATATGCACCAGTGCTTTTAGATCAAGATTCGAGAGCTATTGCAGCATACGACAAAAATGATCATATGATGCTATTTTTGCCCAATGAAGATATTCCCAATTGCAGGGTTATTAGAAAAGATTTGTTAGAGATTAAAGAAGCTAAAAATCTTATCTCTAAACTTCAAATATCAGCACCGTCACTTAGAGACGAGATATATAATGTAATTCTCCCATTATACAAGGATAACAATGCTGATATTGATAACGATGCACATTTTACCCTGTTTTTTAAGTATTATAAGCAGTGCCCTCAAGAAGAGGTAGAGAGCTACATAGAAGAAATCAAAAACTGTGCATTTATAAATTGTTCTTGTGCAATAAATCCTACGATTTATCGAGATGTAGCCAAGAATTTATATTTACCATCAAAAGAGCTTTGCGAGTATTTTGAAACCACACCAACGACCAATTTTGTTGAATATGATGAATATTTGAATCTGGTTGGAAAATCAAATGAAAAACAATTGAAATCTTTTTTGATTGAACTTGGCGTTAGACAACAAGTAGAAATTTGTTCCAGAGATATTTATCCCGAAGAAGAACGCAAGAGAAGTGATATACCAAGGCCATATTCTACGCATTATAGAAAGTATAAAGAATGCTATATAGATGGTTGTAAAGGTATAGTAAACCACATAGTATCAAATAATGCTAAAGACAAATCTATACTCTTGTGGAATCAATTGTTGAAAATTAACGAGAGTTGTGGATGGAGAGGAATACAAGGAGTTCTGGTTGGTACTTGCGAATATTTTTATAGAACTGATAAGTGGGAGTATTTTATAACTCAAACAGAAACTCTGCTTCAAACATCGAAGTGGTTACTAAATAACAGGGATGAATTTGTAACCCCTAAAGAGGTAACACGAGCTACACTTGCTTATTGTTATAATTTATCAGATCCAAACGCAAATGCTATCTTGAATTTTTTGCAAATAAATGATGAAGTGCCTAAAACTATCGAAGAAGACAAAAGCAATTTAACCGATGCTCAAAGAGAGAAGGTTGAATTTGCTGAACGCATCATAGAATTGGGGATTACAGATGAAGATATTTTGGCACTCACCAAAATAAAGAAATCAAGAGAAGCTAAGGCTGCACGTGAAGAAAAACATCATGTGGAAGAAGTCGATATTGATGAAATCATTATCGATTCAATCAATGAAACTGATGTTGTCAATCCTGCAGAAGAAGAAAACGCTGTTCGCAATAATCACGGAATCAGTAAAATAGCTAAAGATATTTTGCAGCGAACTCAAAAATCCTCGTCAGCAGTTGATTATCATGTGGATGAAGAGAGCTATGTTGATGCAGACGAGTTCCAACCAGCACCTGTAGATTATGGTAGAAAAACTGAGCTTGCTAAAGAAAAGGCGGCACGTGAAATAGAGAAGCTTGCACACGAAGAGGAATTGCAGCAGAAAGCATTAGATGCTAAAAGATATACCTACGGTTGGTTTAAGGCGCTTTTGGAGCTAGAAATGCTCAATAACAACGCTAACGCACTTGACAGTAGAGAAGTCTCTATTAGTTTTGCACGTGTCGAACGTGAGCCCAATACTAATCGCACATTGGTTTTGAAGCAGCCAAGTAGATATATACCACAATTTATGGAAGATTTGACTGATATTCCGCTTGTTTTACATTTTGCTGACCAAACAAGAACGCTTGCAATTGAAGTAGCAAATGTGAAATCTTATACATTGCGTGTTAAACTTAAATCCCATGTGGATATTTCGGATATTGACTTCGGCAAGGTTACTGAAGCGCGTATAGACGCAAAGAGTCCTACTTTCTTATTAGCTGAATTAGAAAAACAGCTTGAAATATTAGGGATTGAAAATGAATATGAAGATTCATTTGATATGCAAGAAAATCTTTGCGATAATATTGAGTTTGTATTTGGTCCTCCCGGAACGGGAAAGACAACTCACTTGGCAAAAGAAGTTCTTATACCGTTAATGCAAGGTGTGGAGGAACCAAAAGTATTAGTTCTTACTCCTACTAATAAATCTGC
>CAZLIB010000102.1:0-4995 GCA_964559465.1 uncultured Lachnospiraceae bacterium | reverse complement strand
TTGAAAAAGTGGACAAAACAATCGCACAAGGTGTGTGCTAACACACTGATAAATCTCAATTTATACACAAAAAACGGAGCTTTTCAGCTCCGTTTAATTTTATTTATTTTCTCTTTTTAAATATATAGCTTCTAAATAAAATAACATTGAGCGCGATGAACATTGCTGTCAAGATGACCGTGGTCAAAACCGGCTGCTCGGGAGCAAGGTTTGCAAGAAGCATAAGAGGAAAACCAAAAACTATGGCGGGGAAGTTCTGATAAACAAGATTATCTGAAACGGGAGTTTTAAACTCGGGGTCGATCTCACGAAGGAGAATTATACCCGTTGAAGCTGTGCCTGTAAGCATACCGTACATAGCCATAAACTGCTCCTCGTAGTATTCGGGAAAGAGCTTTTTAGCAACGAATCGATTGTAAGCATAAGTAATAATAAGACCAACCGCGCCGAGAATGAGCATAATTCCCCAATACTGCTCAAGCGCGTCAAGACGGATCGCAGCAACACCCGCAACCACCATTATATCAAAGAAAACGTTTGAAATACGCGTCATGAGGAAGTTATTGGTATATTTTCTCGTAATAATATTTTTGTTCTGAAGGAATTTGACAACCACCTTAACAAGTGTAGCGGAAAGCACGCCAAGAAGGAAGTTGAAGCCGTAAATGGTGGCTTTCATACCGGGAAGAAGATTTCCGAGAAGCGCCATCAAAGCGTAGGCAATTCCATAGGATACTAAAATAAAGGCGAGCTGAACGGTGAGCTTGTCAACGCTTTCTTGCATTGGGATCTCACCCTTTTCCTCAATTTCGTCTGTGTGCAAAGAGCCGTCAGTTCTCTTTGAGAGCTGTAGCTTTCCCCTTGCCTTTACAATATTGAGATGGATAACGCCGCCAACGGCTGCCGACAAAAATCCGAGTGCTGCAATGGTAAGACCAAAGCTCTTACCGTTAACAAAGGGATCAACGTTTCCGTCCCATTGCTCGTATATAGCGCCCCAGTTAAGCGCCTGCCCCGTACCCTGACCGTAACCGAAGGGAAGAAGTAAGCCTGCGCCCGCAAAAAAACCGGAAATCACCTGAGCCGCAATAATTGTGATGACAAGTCCGACCATACCCTGAAGAAGATAGGTCGCAACGGTCGTAACGCCTGTGTTGAATATCTCATTAAGACGTTTTTTGGTGATTTTAGCATTCGTCGTGTTGAATGAAGAAGCAATAAAGCCAAGCGCTAAGCAGTGATATGTAATAAGCTCAAGAGTATCGTTGCCGTTTACGCCAAACATTTCCGACTCAAAAAAGTTACATCCGCTGATCAGCTTATATATCCACTCAACCAAAAGAATGATGATTCCGCCAAGCACGGAGTTGGGAATAAGGGATTTTTTGAGAAGTGGAATTTTTCTCTTGAATATATTGGCAATTAGCAAGCTGCCAAGTAAGATTGCCATCAGAAGCATGAAGCCCCAAACGTTAGAGTCCCAAAAATTCGTCATATTTTTCTCCTTTTTCTATCTTTTTAATGTTTTTGTATCGGAATACGAGGTTAACGTACTTAAGCGCGTTAAATCTATTGCCGCCTGTGAGCTGATACGTTTTGTTACCCACGTAAAAATTAAGCTTGTTCTTTCCGCAAACGGTAATTGCACGGATATCATCAAAGTTGAAAATGAACTCATTTTGACCTTGAGCTATTTCAAATCTGTCACCAAAAAGCTCAACAAAAGCGTCATCAAGCAACATTTTCTTGTTTTTGTAAACAATCACTTCATAAAGCTCGCCGTGCTCAAAATATATTGGCTCATCGCAAAGCTTCGTGAGATCAAGTGAGTTTACAAACTTGTTTTGCGCGTCGTACCAATCCGCAACAAAGTGATAGGGAAGGTCATAATTCACACCCTCAAGCTCCTTGGTGGGGAGGTATCTTACCTTCATATTGCATTTTTTACATTCCATCTCGTCACCGTGGCTTTCAAAGGTGGAAAGTGAATTGCACATCGGGCAGTAGTATATCGCGCGCTCGAGGTATTCTGCAAGGGCTTCACCGTGATATTCTTCCGAAGCACACGCTTCATTAACGTATAGCTCTTTGTTTATAAGGTCTACAAAGTCGCACTCCGAAAGATGCTTGTACTCCTCGGGCTCGATAACGCGTGAAACGTACGAGCGCATCTGACCCTTTCGGGTTTTGTCACCCCAGCGCGGAGCAACGCCGTATCCGCCCTCTATCTTCATTATTGCGATTGGGAGAGCCATCTTCTTTGCAAGCATAACTATTGCGGGATTGATGTGTTCCGTTTTTCCGCTATAAGTTCGGTTTCCTTCGGGAAAAACGGCGATCGTGTGTCCTTCGCGCGCAACGCGAAGGCAGTTGAGAACTGCAGAAATATCCGTTGCTTGCTTTTTTATCGGAATGGGATTCACTGCCCAACGAAGCAGGTCGGAGATAAAGCCCATTGAGAAAATGTCCTCGCTTGCAATGTAATAAACAGGACCGTCAAAGGCATAGGCAACGAAGAACTGATCGAAGCCGGTCTGATGATTTGAAAGTATCAGATATTGTCGGTCGCCTTGTTCCTTGAATTTTTCCATTTTGATGCCGTATTTGTGAACTATGTACGGCTTAAGAACGAGCTTGGCAAGATTTGTTATGACCGCGTGGCGCGGCTTTTGCCAGGGTTCCTTTTTCTTTTTTTGCTTGTTCATCAAAAACCTCTCTATCGGGTTGAAATGTCAACTATTGTTGATAATTATACCATAAAAAATCCCAATAATCAAGTTTTTTGGCACTTTTTTGGAAAAGTATACATTTTTTATGATAATTGTTTTCATTTTGTTTATGCTTTGTTAATGTTTTTGTGACATCTGACGGTTGTGTTTGTTGACAAAATTCTATTACAATGATACAATATTTATACATAAGAAACAAAAAGGCGGTGTTTGAATGGCGCAGATACATATCAGTGAGAGCAATACGGTGATTGAAAACAAAATATTTTCGGGCGCTCATTATGCACGCGAAATACATAGCGACGGAATGCTTCGCGGTACCTTTCGCTCCTATACCGTGCTGGTTGACGGTGACAACGTAACGTTCAGAAACTGCGTTTTTGAGAATACCGCAGGGCGTGGCGAGGATGTTGGGCAGGCGCTTGCACTATATCTTGACGGAGATAATATCGTTCTTGAAAATTGCACCCTGCGAGGTCATCAGGATACGCTGTTTTTAGCTCCGCTTCCCGAAAAAGAGATAATAGAGGGCGGTTTTCTCGGTCCAAAGCAATTTACCGAGAGAAAAAGACGCACGTATCGCTTCAAAAATTGCGTTATTTCGGGCGGCGTGGACTTTATCTTCGGCGGTGCTACCGCATATTTTGAGGATTGTGAATTTATAAGCGTTGAAGAGGGCTATGTTTTTGCTCCGTCAACTCCTGCCGACGTTGAGGTCGGATTTGTGGCGAAAAATTGCCGCTTTACCGCAGGCGAGGGCGTTGGAGAGGGAAGCTGCTTTATCGCGCGCCCGTGGCGCGACTTTGGTGCAGTCGAGCTTATTGATTGTTATATCGGTGAGCATATACACCCGGACGGATTTGACGATTGGGGAAAGACACACGCTCACAAAACCGTTCGCTTTGTTGAGCGCGGCTCATACGGCGCGGGCGCGAGCAAGCGCCGTGCGAATTTTGTGAAATTATATTGAGGATATTATTAAAAATTATGAAAACGAAGAAAAATAAAAATTCAAGCTTTAATTTAACCTATTTCATAACGTTTTTTCTCGTTGGGGGAATTTTAGGTCTTGCAATGATGTACTATCTTGATTCCGTTTTCGAGGAATATGGTTTTTTGCTTTCACTTGCATTTAAGCTGATCATTTTTTTAATCTCGTATTATGTGCAAATGATAATTCACGAGCTGGGCCATCTTGTGGCAGGACTTTTGTCGGGCTATAAATTCGGATCGTTTCGCGCGGGAAGCATTATGTTCGTTAAGGAAGGCGTAAATATTAAAATCAAGCGTCAATCGGTGGCGGGCACGGGCGGACAGTGTCTTATGACTCCGCCTCCGATGAACGACGGTGATTTTCCGTTTGTATTTTACAATCTCGGCGGAGTTTTGATGAATATTATCACGCTTCCGCTTTGCGTTATTTGGTTTCAAAATAGCATCAGCAAGCCCTTATCCTTTGCTTTTTCGGTGATGATGTTCTTTTCGGGATTGATAGTTGCATTGACGAACGGAATTCCCCTGAAGCTTGGAATGATAAACAACGATGGCTCGAATATAGTTGAGCTTCGCCGTAATAAAGAGGCGAGGGTGGTCTTTCACAATCAATTTATGATGCTTGACGGGTTAAGACGGGGCGTTCGTTTAAGGGAGATGCCCAAGGAATGGTTCTCAATGCCGAGTGACGGGGGACTTAAAAACAGTATTGCTGCAAGCGGAGCTATGGTTCGCGAGAATTGGTTGATGGACTGTGGGAAACGCGACGAAGCCCTTGTGCTTATTGATCGCTTGCTTGACGCTGATACTGCACTTATTGGATTGCATAGATCCTTACTCGTTTGCGATAAGGTCACCGTTTTGCTTATACGCGGTGGTGCTGACGAGCAGGTGAGGGCTTTGATTTCGGACAAGCAAATGGAAGCATTTTTTAAGCAGATGAAGACGAATCCTTCGGTTGCGCGCACGCAGTATGCGATCGCTCTGCTCCTTGAGAAGAACGAGAGAGGGGCGGCGGAATGTCTTGTTCATTTTGAAAAATGCGCGAAAATGCACCCATATCCCGTTGAAATCATTACTGAAAGGGAAATCGTTTCAGAGATTAAAAACGCCGCAAGAGGCGTTGATTGATGCTTCAAATTTTGATTTGTCGCGCACATTGTTAGCACAAACCAAGCGATAAAAGGTTTTCGTCCACCTTTTTCAAAAGGTGGCGCCCGCCGCGCAGGCGACTCGGCGTTTCTTTTGTTAGCTTTTCTTTCCGCCTATACCG
>CAZLIB010000101.1:0-5024 GCA_964559465.1 uncultured Lachnospiraceae bacterium | reverse complement strand
TATACTCTACTACACATCTGTTTATGAGAAAGTTCTGCACAAATTCCTTTCTGAACTTCAAGTCAAACACGGTCATAATATGCTTTATTGTTTTTACATCGCAAAGATTCATAATTTCTCCACTATTTTAAAAATTTTTTATCTATCACTTGACAAACAGTAATTAAAGTGTTAGAATATGAAAGTCGAATAAATGCTAGTGTAGCACAGTCGGTAGTGCAGCTGATTCGTAATCAGCAGGTCGAAAGTTCGAGTCTTTTCACTAGCTCCAAAACAGCCGTCATGTGAGCAATAGCTTGCGTGGTGGCTTTTTTGCTTTCACAAATTAGATTATATACTATTTCTTTCAAAATTTCAAGGTTTTGGCAAGATTTTTCTGAAGCTTTCATATATTTTATAAATTGACAGTTTGGAGGCGATTTTTTGAATGTAAATAATAATTTTATTTCCTTTGGCAACCATTTCGATCACGCTGCCCTTGAAGATATAATCAAGAAATTTAAAAACAGATATGATTTTTTGGAAGTAGGAAATATAGGAAATAGCATATTCAACAGAAGTATTCCAAGAATTTCATTTGGCAAAGGAAAAAAAAGTGTTATTTACATAGGAGGCCATCATGGAATGGAGTGGATCACATCCGCCCTTCTCATAACATTCATATACGAGTTTTGTGAAAGCTACAAAAACGGAATAAATATTTTTGACATATCAAGTCGTGTACTTTTTGAAACTCGAAGGATACACGTTATACCTATGCTAAATCCTGATGGAATAGATTATTCTATACACGGAATTAAAAAAGATAATATTTTAAAGGATCGTCTTATAAGGATGAATGATGGCAACAAGGATTTTACACATTGGCAAGCAAATGCCCGAGGAGTAGACCTTAACCACAACTATTCCGCAGGCTTTAGTGAATACAAAATTATCGAGAGGGATATTGGTCTTTATGGCGGTGCTTCTTCAAAATATAGTGGAGAGTATTCAGAATCCGAACCCGAAACACGCGCACTCTGCAATTTCGTGAGATTTGAGCAGCCCTCTCTTGCACTAACCTTACACACTCAAGGAGAGGAAATATACTATACAAGTGGAGAAAAATCATTAGCAAATTCTCTTCCCATAGTACAGACAATATCGCGATTAACAGGATATAAGATATCTCTTCCAAGCGGAACAGCTAAATACGGTGGTTTTACAGATTGGTTTATCGAGGAGTTCAACAAGCCTTCATTCACTCTCGAATGCGGATTGGGCGAAAATCCTCTGCCATTCAGTAACTGCGATAGGATATATAGCAAATTAAAACGAGCATTATTTACAGTTCCTATATTGATATAATACCCGTGTATACGGGTATTTTTATTTATGTAAAATCAATTATTGTTTTTGTGCATATTGACGAATTTAGTAAAAAAAACTATCAAAAATAATATTTTTTGTATAAACTATTGATTTAAATATTTTTTTGTGGTACAATCACTTTGTTTGGAAATCGTTATACATTAATATGAAGAAAAGAGGTTGAAAATGAAACGCACATATAGCACTGTGTATATCATCAATATCGTTTTTCAATCTATTTTCACCCTGCTAATGTATATCGGTGGTTCTCTGCTTGTTTCCTGGCTATTGGTTGAGAAATGCAGTGCACCGTCTTGGTTTTATCCAATAATAATTATCTTTGGCGTTATGTCGGGACTTGTTTCGATGATAAAATTCATCTTGAGCGCGATGCGTGCGCTTGACAGTCTTGAAAAAGCTCAAAAAGAAAAACGGAGAAAAAATGAATACAACAAAAAAGAGTAATTACATAGACACAATTTACCTTGCAATATTGGAAGCGATTACAGCACTAATTATTGTTTTGGTATATCTTTTAATCGGCAAACTGCAGTTAACTGTCGTTTTGGGGGCTTTTCTCGGTGCTATAGTTACCGTGATAAACTTCCTCATACTTTCAGTTGCCGTTAATAATGCAATCAATAAGTATCTTGCACTTATTGGCGATAAAGAGTTATCGGAAGAAGAAGCGCAAAAATTTGCTAAGCAGCATACTGTAAAAATACAGGCTGCAATCTCAAAATCATACGTTTTGCGCTCTGCGCTTATGATTGGCATTTTGGTCGTTGCTTTTCTTACCAAATGGTTCGATCCTCTTGCGGCTCTTATTCCGCTTTTGATGTATAAGCCACTTATTTACGTAATTGAATTTATAAAAAAGAAAAGAGGTGAGTAGCTTTGGAATTAGAAGTAACAGGTCCAAAGGTCTTTGTCAGAATTGATGAGCTTTATGAAATGTTTGCAGGCACCATAGCAGATATTTTCGGTAATTTTGGAAATTTAATAACCCAGACCACCGTTTCCCTTTTCGTTGTAACCATTTTGTTAATGGTCCTTGGCTACATTGCCTCACGCAAAATTGAAAAACGCCCCGGCGGTCTTCAGGTTTTGGTTGAGAAAGTGTTGAATATGCTTTATAACCTTGTTGAACAAACCATGGGCAAGCATAATTTGAGGTTTGCTCCATATATCGGAACCCTGTTCCTTGCATGTATGTTCGGCACTCTCATAGGCACTACTATGATCTTTCGATCCACAACCGCAGACCTTTCAGTTACCCTTGCTTATGCACTTGTAACAAGTGTTATGGTTTGGTATCACAATATTAAAGCTAATGGATTTATCGGATGGCTTAAGGGTTTCACTGAGCCTATCGTAGTTATGACTCCGATGAATCTTATCAGCGAAGTGGCACAGCCGATAGCTATGGCATTCCGTCATTTCGGTAACGTGGCAGGAGGCGGCGTACTTACATCTTTGATTTATGCAGCGCTTGCAGTAGCTTCAAAGGCTATTTTCAGCTGGTTACCCGCATATCTCGTATCATTGGTGCCTCCCTTCCTTCAGGTAGGTATCCCCGCATTTCTTTCGTTGTATTTCGACTTCTTCTCCGCCTTCGTCCAAGCTTTCGTATTCTGCTTGCTTACGATGGTTTACGTGGCAGGAGCTTGTCCTCCCCCCGCAGAGGAAGCTGATGCAAATAAATAACTTAGTTCAAAAAATTTATTAAAAAAGGAGAATTTAAAAATGGATGTTAATGCAGCAAGAGCACTCGGTGCAGCAATTTGTATGGGTATTGGTTCTATAGCTCCCGCTATCGGTGAAGGTTTAGCAGTTTGCAAAACGCTCGAATCTATGGCTCGTCAGCCCGAGATCGCAGGCGATCTTCGTACAACAATGATCCTTGGTTGTGCAATTACTGAAACAACAGGTATTTATTCACTTGTTGTTGCCCTTCTTCTTATCTTTATCGGTGTAAACTAATTAATTGACATTAAGGAGAGCAAAATGAGTGTAGTAATTGATGCTTTTGAATCATTTGTCGGCGTAAACGTTTGGACGATGATCTTTGCATGGTGTAACTTACTTATTCTGTACTTGTTCTTAAAGAAAATACTTTTCAAGCCAATGAAGAAAATGATCGATCAAAGGCAACAAGAAGTGGACGATATGTACAAAAACGCTGAGGATGCTGAAGCTCATGCAAATGAAATGAAGGCTTCCTATGAAGAAAAGCTCAACAAGGCTAATGCAGAAAGCGAAGAAATTCTTAAAACTGCAGTTCGCCGCGCTCAGCTTAAGGAAGAAGAAATTTTACGTGATGCGCAAGTTGAAGCGTCAAGAATTTGCGAACGCGCTGAAGAGCAGATTGCTCTTGAAAAGAAACGCGCGCTTGCAGAGGTAAAGGATGAGGTTTCCGGCATGGCTGTTGAAATAGCAGGCGCTATTATCGGTCGTGAGGTTTCTGAAAAGGAACACGCTGAATTTATTGATTCCTTTATCGATAACGTTGGTGATTGATATGGCTTATATTGACCGTGATGCGAAAAGCTTTGGCGATGCTCTCTTTATGCTTGCCGAAGAGCTTGAACAAACAGAAAATGTAAAAGCCGATATCGATACACTTTGTAAAAGTATTGAGCAAAATCCCGATTATCTTAAATTACTTGACAACCCTGCCCTTTCTCGTGACGAGAGAGTGGGGCTTGTTGACGAGGCATTTGGCACTCTTAATAAGAATCTTGTAAATTTAGTCAAAATACTTGCAGAACGCAGGTTGGTATATCTCATTCACAAGATTAAAGGTGCTTACAATTCAGCTTATGACGTTTCGCGCGGAATTGAGCGTGTTGAGGCAATTTCCATTATTCCTTTAACGGATGTTCAGTTGGAAAGATTACAGCACAAGCTTGAAAAGATGACCGGTAAACAGATTATAGTTACAAACACCATAGACCCCTCGATTCTTGGCGGTATGAAGCTGAGATATCTTGGTGTTCAGATAGACGGCTCTGTAAAAACCAAACTTGATAAGTTTGAACAGAGTCTTAAAGATATAGTAATTTAAAAAAGTTGGTGATAAAAATGCAGTCAAGAATAGATGATATTTCAAAGATTATAAAAGAGCAGATTCGTCACTATGAGGCAAAGATTGAGCAGGACGAAATCGGCTATGTTATATCTGTAGGCGACGGTATTTCAAAGGTTCACGGACTTGAAAAGTGCAAGGCGAACGAATTGCTTGAATTTTCAAATGGCTCGTACGGTATGGCGCTTAACCTTGAAGAAACATTTGTTAGCTGTGTTCTTCTTGGTAATGACGTTGGTATCAAGGAAGGCAGCATCGTTAAACGCACAGGACGAGTTGTTTCCGTTCCCGTTGGAGAAGAGCTTATCGGAAGAGTTGTAGATGCTCTCGGTCAGCCCATAGACGGAAAAGGCCCTATTGATATTACCAATTTCAGTCCTATTGAAAGACGTGCTTACGGTATTATCGAAAGAAAATCCGTCTCTGTTCCCCTTCAGACAGGTATTAAGGCAATAGACTCTATGATACCCATTGGAAGAGGTCAGAGAGAGCTTATTATCGGTGACAGACAGACAGGTAAAACTGCTATCGCCATCGATACGATCATTAACCAAAAGGGTACGGACGTAATTTGTATTTACGTTGC
>CAZLIB010000100.1:0-5040 GCA_964559465.1 uncultured Lachnospiraceae bacterium | reverse complement strand
GTGAATGAGGACGACATTGTGGTATTCCCCAAGGAATTCCACCGTCCAAGCGGTGTTCTTAACGGTCACGGCGACCATCGTGTAGTTATGGCACTTGCCATTCTCTGCACGATCTTCGGCGGAGAGATTGAGGGCGCCGAAGTAGTAAACAAATCATTCCCCGACTATTTTGAAAAGCTTCAGAGCGTAGGAATTGACGTTGTAAAGCACTAAAACGAGGTATAATTGATGATTTTTAAAAGAAAGCTACCAATTCCCCAAGAGGTAAAGGCAGAATTTCCACTCTCGCCCGAGCTTGCAAGGATAAAAGCAAAAAATGACGAGGAGATCAAAAGGATCTTTACGGGCGAGAGCAAGAAATTCTTGCTCATAATAGGCCCCTGTTCTGCCGACAGAGAGGATGCGGTTATGGAATATATTTACCGTCTCAAGCGTCTTTCCGAGCAGGTCGAGGACAAGATTATGATAGTTCCCCGCGTTTATACGGGTAAGCCGAGAACCACGGGGGAGGGCTATAAGGGTCTTGTTCATCAGCCCAACCCCGCCGAACCGCCCGATATGTATAAGGGCCTTGTTGCAATCAGAAAGATTCACATGAAGGTTCTTGAGGAAACAGGATTCTCAACGGCGGACGAAATGCTCTACCCCGAAAACCACCGCTACATCTCCGACCTTCTCACGTACATCACGATCGGCGCGCGCTCTGTTGAAAATCAGCAGCACCGCCTCACCGCAAGCGGAATGGACGTTCCCGTTGGAATGAAAAATCCCACGTCAGGCGACATTTCGGTAATGATGAACGCGATAAAGGCAGGTCAGTCCTCGCATATGTTTATCTATCGCGGCTGGGAGGTAGAAAGTGCGGGCAATCCCTATACTCACGCAATACTTCGCGGCTACGTCAATAAAAACGGTGAAAGCCACCCTAATTATCACTATGAGGACCTCGCTCACCTTAACGATACCTATATCAGAATGGGACTTGCAAACCCATCTGTAATTGTTGACTGCAACCATTCGAATTCCGATAAGCATTATAAAGCACAGATAAGAATTGCAAAAGAGGTCTGCCATAACCGCCAGCATTCAAGGAGCATAAGCAACCTTGTAAAAGGACTTATGATCGAGAGCTACCTTGAGGACGGCGCTCAAAAGATTGGTGAAGGCACTTATGGAAAATCCATCACTGATCCCTGCATCGGCTGGGCAAGAACCGAAAAGCTCATCCTCGACATCGCAGACTTGGTTTAATAAAGTAAAAAAGGAACGGAAATCCGTTCCTTTTTTGAATTTAATCTACTATAACAGTTCCGTCAGAACAATTAACCTCAGTTTGCGCCGAATGGTAATGCCATTTACCTCCAAATATAATTTCATTCCACGTTGTCACAGTACCGCCATAGCTGATATTTGTAAGATCTGAGCAATCAAAGAATGCATAATCACAAATTTCAGTTACAGATTCAGGAATCGTCACACTTTCAAGCTTGTGATTATTACTGAATGCATATAACCCTATAACCTTGACAGAATCGGGAATAACAAATTCCGCCTCTCCCTTAGCATAAGAATAGGAGATCAAGGTTGTTCCGTCCTTGGTGTAAAGATGACCGTCTATTGACGTATAATTCGGATTGTTTTCGTTCACCTCAATAGCCACCACTCTTCCCATGGATGAAAAAGCACCCGGGCCTATATATGTTACAAATTCTGAGATCGATATAGTCATTAATTCCTCAAATATCGAAGAGGATTCCATGGTTGCACCAAGGAAAGCTGCCTCTCCTATATAAGTAACCGAATCGGGAATCACCAAATCATTAAGATACAAGCAATTATTAAAAGCATAATTACCTATATGCGTAATAGAATCCGGAATATATACCTTGTCGAAATAATTACAGTGAGCTAACGCATTATCACCGATTCTCGTAACAGGTAAGCCGTTATACTGGGACGGAATAACAAGATGTCTGTTTTCTATGTACTTATTTGAACTACCGTGTCCCTTCACATAATAGCTTTGACCGTCTTCGTTAAGGGCAAGCTCAAGTCCTTCCGTTGCTTCAGGTAAGTCTTCAGAAGGATTTTGAATTTCGTCATCATTGCCCGTAGTGGTTGTGGTAGTTTTATTTTCGCCAATATTGCCACCGTTATTATTATTAGTAGTAGTTGACGTGGTTGTCGTGGTTGTGGTAGTTGTAGGTGTATCTGAACTCCCTATATGAGGCAATACAAAAATAATGCCTGCTCCCACTCCACCGATTGCAATCAGTGCTAAAATTAATTTAAGTAAAAATGACAACTTCATAGATGATATTCCTCCAAATTATTGGGATCTATAAATATAATACTACTTTTTTCTTGAATTTGCAAGCTTTTTGAAAAAGCTCATATCTCCACCTCTCGCAACATATAATTTACAAAAACAAAAGTGGGGACAAGAATGAGCAGGTTAAAAAAATACTTGGCAAACGGTGCGCTGATGACTGCCGTTGCGCTCGCGCTCCGCGGGCTTTCGGTGGCTTTCAACGCATATATTTCAAAAAAGATAGGCGCAGAGGCACTTGGTCTTTATACTCTGCTTGGCAGCGTGTACGGCTTTGCTCTTACGCTTGCGCTCTCGGGCATAAACCTAACCACCACGCGCCTCGTTTCAGATGCTCTTGGAGAGGGCAGCAGCCACAAGGCGCGCGTATCAATGAAAAAATGCGTTTGCTATTCCCTCTTTTTCGGTACGCTTTCAGCAGCTCTTTTGCTCGCTCTTGCAGAGCCGCTTGCTCTGCACGCCCTCAAGGATGCACGAACGATAAAGCCCCTGCGCCTCTGCGCAGCAACGCTTCCGCTTATATCTCTGACCTCTTGCTTCAACGGATATTTCACTGCCGTTCGCCGCGTATATAAAAACGCCACCGCACAGATAAGCGAGCAGCTTGCGCGCATCTTCTTCTGCGCCGCTCTCCTTGACCTGATAATCGGTCGCGATATGGAATCCTGCTGCATCGCACTCGTGCTGGGCGGTGCACTTGCCGAAATGCTCTCATTCATCATATCTCTCCTCTTTTACGTTTTTGATAAGCTGAAGATAGAAAAAGCAGAAAAAACAAACTTTCCCGAACGCAAAATAACTAAAAAGATGCTCTCAATAGCCCTACCTCTTGCCGCCTCTACATATTTTCGCTCTGCACTGCTCACTATCGAGCATATTCTTATTCCCATCGGCATTGAGCAAAGCGGCGCAAACCGCACGCAATCGTTGGTTGCATACGGCACGCTTCAAAGTATGGTAATGCCCCTCGTGCTTTTTCCTGCGGCGCTGATACAGTCATTTTCAAGCCTTCTCGTCCCCGAGCTTGCAGAGCTGAAGATACAAGGCAATAAAACGGAGATAAAATACGTCGCAGAGCGCGTTTGCCACCTCGCGCTCGTTTTTGCGGTTGGTGCTTCGGGAGTGATGATATTTTTTGCAGAGGAGCTTGGAATGGGCATCTATGGCTCAGCAGACGCGGGCAGATATATTCGCCTTGTTGCTCATATCGTACCGATAATGTACCTTGACACCACCGTTGACAACATGCTTAAAGGACTTGGCGAGCATATCTATACAATGGCAATAAATATCACCGACACGCTCTGCTCACTTGTGATGGTGTGGATACTTATTCCCAAAATGGGAATTTACGGCTATATTACGCTTATTATCGTCAGCGAGATTTTCAACTCGGGAATGAGCATAAAAAAGCTTGTCAGCGTCACGAAAATGCGCTTTCGCATTTGTAAATGGTTCGTTTTGCCGGTGCTTTCCATACTTTTCAGCACTTGGATGACGGGAAGAATGCGCACACTCTTACCCCTCTCAACCTTATCTTCAATTCTTATCACAATACTTCTCTACTTTGCATTTTTAAGAATAACTTGCGCCATTGAAAAGGAGGAAATACGGTGGGCAAAAGGAATTTTCAGCTTGAAATTTTGATACCGTTTTACAATGGGTGCATATTTTAGAATTATGGGTGCATTTCCGTAAAATGCCTTGCACCCATTTTGGGGTTTATTAAAATCTGTACTTATATTGTGCGTCGCAGGCTTTTTATTCTAAAGTAATTACCTCGTCTATGTTAGCAACGTCGCTTTTATCAACTACAAATCCGAAAAATGCGTACTGCATAGCAGCATCCCCTATTTCTGGCACATCAGTTCTTATCACTACGTAAACCTTATTGCCTGAAACATAGAGATTGTTTACCGTCAATTTGACAGAACGCGAACCGCGAGTTATCATTCTCGTGATTATTAATGCTTTTTCTTCAAAAAACTTCTCGTCATATAAATCTCTTGCGGCAGTTATTCTTTCCTTTTCGTAATCATATTCTGCTGTTTCCAATAATTCATCAAGATAAGCATCGTATTCATCCTTGGATTTTAATATGATGTCTTTACTGTCAAACACACTGATTATCTGGCTTGTTGCGGTATAGCTCAACTCTTTCGCATCATCGGTATAATACTCAATTTTGGGCATATAGCTTTGATACCAATCTCTGTACATATCGATAAACAAGTTTTCGACGAGTGCCTCGTCCTCGCTTATTTGTTTGATCATTTGATGCATATCCTCGGTAAATTCATTTCTCTCAAAGTTGATGCTAACCATTTTTATGGCATTCAGGGCAGAAACATCCGCGCTTTCAAAAAGATTATTCATATCGTATTTTGCTACGATAGCATCGGCAGAGGCTTCTCTATTTAAAATCAAAGTGCAATGTACCCAATCCACCGAATGATAGTAGTAATTATATTCGGGATGCTCTGCGCGTAGTTTTGCAAGCTCATCTCTCAAGGATTGCTCGTAATCAAGTACAATTTGAGCAACATTGGGTGAATCAATTGGAGGATCGAACATATATCCGCAAAAATCACAATTTAAGTCAGCATCAAAGTTTTGGTGTTCACCGTAACAATAAACTGCATCATCATCTGAAACGTACCAATGATGCGTTTCGTCATATTGCCATTCGTCAGCAAATTCTGTCATATCGC
>CAZLIB010000099.1:0-5091 GCA_964559465.1 uncultured Lachnospiraceae bacterium | reverse complement strand
AGCTTAATAGTAAGATAACTCTTAACATCCCCGACGAAAAAGCAAGAAGAGTTGGGCAGTCCGTTGCGGCTGCGAGCTTGCCCGGAATTATATAGTATTTTCGAAATGGCAAATGAATCAAGTATTGTAAAGTAAATAATATCTAAAATAAAAGCTCACAGGAAAAACCTGTGAGCTTTTCAATTATTGCATCTTTGCTTAAGAATTTAGAAAAGGATACTTGAAAAATCGACAAGCATGTGATATAATATTAAAGTTAACATGGATAAATATGTTCTATAAGGAGATATAAATTATGAAACTTGGTATCGTAGGTCTTCCCAACGTTGGAAAGAGTACGCTTTTTAATGCGCTTACAAATGCGGGGGCGGAGTCTGCAAACTATCCGTTCTGCACGATAGAGCCTAATGTTGGTGTCGTTGCGGTACCCGATCACCGTCTTGACGTGCTTGCACAGATGTACAACCCCGAAAAATATACGCCTGCGATCATTGAATTCGTTGATATTGCAGGTCTTGTAAAGGGTGCTTCCAAGGGTGAAGGTCTTGGTAATAAATTTCTTGATAATATTCGTCAGGTAGATGCTATCGTTCACGTTGTTCGCTGCTTTGAGGACGATAACATTATTCACGTTGACGGCAATATAAATCCCATTCGTGATCTTGAAACTATAAATCTTGAGCTTATTTTCTCAGATATGGAGATACTTGAACGCCGCATCGACCGAGTTAAGAAGGCGATGAAGGGTGATAAGACGCTTGCCGCTACAGTAGAGCTTCTTGAGCGCATACACGCTACTCTTGAGGAGGGCAAGTGTGCTCGCACTATGGAGCTTGACGCGGACGAGCTTGAGCTTCTTGGTGACACGCAGCTTCTCACAATGAAGCCCGTTATATACGTTGCAAACGTTTGTGAGAGTGAAGCAGATCACGAGCCTGTGGAAAATCCTCTTTACTGTGAGCTTAAGGAATTTGCTGCAGCAGAGCACTCTGAGATTATTGCCATCTGCGCGCAGATTGAGGCCGAGATAAGCGAGCTTGATGCCGAGGAGAAAAAGATGTTCCTTGACGATATGGGCATTGCTGAAAGCGGTCTTGACCGTCTTATCAAGGCAAGCTATTCGCTGCTTGGACTTATCTCATATCTTACTGCAGGTCCAAAAGAGGTTCGCGCGTGGACGATCACAAAGGGAATGAGAGCACCGCAGGCGGCGGGTAAGATCCACAGCGATTTTGAGCGCGGATTTATCAGAGCAGAGGTCGTTGATTTTGATGTTCTTACAAAGCTTGGTTCAATGGCTGCAGTTAAGGATGCAGGTCTTCTTCGCAGTGAAGGAAAGGACTATATTGTTAAGGACGGGGATATAGTTCTATTTAGATTTAACGTATAAAATAAAAAATGCCTGTTGGCAAAAGCCAACAGGCAAAAATTTAATTATTTAACTTTCTTCTTTAAAAGACCTTTTTTATTGGAGAGATCAACAACGATGGGGTCTACGTTCTTCTTTTTAGTAGGATTCAAGGTAACAAGATCCGCGTCTCTCTCTGCTTTAATGGTTTCATAGAAAACTGCATTTGAGACTGACTGATAGGGAGCAACCCAAATAGTACCAAGACCGAAGAATGCAACGGAACCAAGCAACAACCAACCTATAAAGCTGATCTGAAGCTTGAATAATCTCCAACGGTTGCCTTCCATAAGACGTTCACTTTCATCAAAGCAATCCTGCCATCTGTAATCGGGATGATCCTTTTTTATATAGAATGCCATTGCATATGAGTAAGAAACGTAGATGCCGGGGAAGATGAAAAGCAATGTCCAAAGAGTGATATGTAACGTATACATAAAACCGATCTGGAAATTGTCGATAAAGTTTTTAAAGCCGTCAAAGAATCTTCTGATTCTAATATTACCATCGCCTCTTACAAGGTCGAGATGTACTGATGCAAGACCAACGGACAGGGGACCGATGAAAATGTTGAGAGCAAGAATCTCAATTATTTCAAGAACGATCGGAATGCCGTAAAGCAAGATAGGTGATATATGACCAAACTGCTTAAGCAAGAATGGGAGCAAGTAAGTGTTTGAAAGAAAGAATAAAACACCACCCGTTGCAGAAACGATAACCATCATTATAAGTGTTACAAGAATTGATTTGAGCCAATCCTTGCCGAATATATTTTCGTCAAGAAGATAGCGGGCTTTTTTGCGGATTTGTTTATTTGTAAGATTCACCGGAGCACCTCCATGGATATAATTATAATTCTATATGGTAATTGTAATACTTTTTTGTCAAAATGTCAAGGTTTATTTACTATTTTTATAAAAATAATGGAAAAAGTCTGCCAAGATGCTTGACAGACTTTAAAAGTGATATTATTCTGTAGTATAAGAGAAGTTGGAACTCTTTTTAAGCTCCTCATAAAAGATGGCATTTGATGTAGACTGATAAGCATTTACCCAAAGAACACCCAAGCCGCATGCTAATGAGCCTACAAGAGCCCAACCGATAAAGCTGAGTTGAAGCCAGAAATATTTCATTCGGTTACCCTTCATCATTCTTTCACTTTCGTCAAGGCATTCTCTCCAACCGTATTCGGGATGGTCTACCTTTACGAAATAAGCCATACAGTAGCTGTATGATTTGATGATGCCGGGAATTATGAAAAGTAAGCTCCAAAGTGTGATTATCAACGAGTGCATAAGACCGAGAACAAGATTTGGACCAAAATCGCGGCAACCCTCGAACGTGGTTTCGATTTTAACGTCGGAGTCACCCCTTGCTATCTTCAAAAAAGCACTGTGAAGACCAACATAGAGAGGGCCTGTGAGAAGCAAAGATGCAATACCGCAGCTGATACTGTTTGCGGCACCAATCACAGCACCGATGATTACAGCAACAACGATTGCCATAAGCCAGGTTTTATTGAAGATCTGTCCGCCAAGAGAAGCGCGCGCTTTGGCGCGAATTTCAGAATTAGAAATATTCATATGTAGTACCTCCATACTATTTATGACTCTATATTACATTTTTTTGACTCAAAAGTCAAGTGAATTTAACAATATTTGATATTTTTATCAGAACGGAGTATTTTATGAGAATGAGAAAGAAAAAGCACGGTGCGGAGAGAATTGAGGCGTGTGCGCACCTGCTTATTAAGCCAAGCGAGGAATTGAAGGCAGATTTGCAATCTGCGTTTACCGAGAACAAGCCTATTCATCTTGAAATTGGTTGCGGCAAGGGAAACTTTGCGGTCGGAATGGCTGCACAGCACCACGATGTGAATTTTATTGCAATGGAAAAGATTGCAGACGTGGCTTGCCTGGCTCTTGAAAAGGCGGAGCGAGCAAAGGACGAACGTCCCGATAACCTTCGTTTCATCATTGGCGACGCAAAAAATCTTGTTGAGTATTTTCCCCCTCACAGTGTTGAGTGCATATATCTCAATTTCAGCGATCCTTGGCCCAAGGCAGGACATGCAAAGCGCCGTCTTACATACCACACATTCCTTGAAATATACAAAACCTTGCTCAAAGAGGGCGGAATGCTTAAATTAAAGACCGATAACGAGGGGCTTTTTGATTTCTCGCTTGAAGAATTTGAAGCGTTTGGATTGGAATTTGAGCTCGTTACGCGCGATCTTCACAATTCGGAAATGAATGAGGGTAACGTGATGACGGAATATGAACGGAATTTCTCTGACAAGGGTCAGCCCATATATTCCGCGCACGTTAGATTTTGAGGAATAAAAATGAGTGAAAATAAATTTGAGCCAAACGGTGTTTTGATAGTTAATAAGCCCCAAGGGATTACCTCTCACGACGTCGTTGGAAGGATAAGAAAATTATTTGCTACACGCAAGGTGGGGCATACGGGAACACTCGACCCACTTGCAACAGGTGTGCTTGTGATTTTGCTTGGTCGCGCGGCAAAGGCGGCGGAATATCTCGTTGCAGATAGAAAAACGTATCGTGCGAGATTGACACTTGGTATCACGACCGATACGGAAGATATTACGGGCGAGGTGCTTACACAGAGTAATGATATTCCAACAACTGATGCGGTTATGACTGCTTGCGGTGAATTTATTGGTAAAATAAAGCAGATACCGCCTATGTATAGCGCTCTTAAGGTTGACGGCAAGAAGCTTTATGAGCTTGCGCGAGAGGGGATTGAGATTGAAAGACAGGCGCGCGATATTGAGATATTTCAGCTTGTATGTACTCCCACAGAAAAAGAAAATGAATATGATCTGCTCGTTGAATGCTCGTCGGGAACGTATATAAGAACGCTCTGTGCAGACATTGGCGCGCATCTTTCGTGCGGCGGTGTTATGAGTGCTTTACATAGAGTTGTGGCAGGTGGATTTGATATTGAAAATTCGCATACGCTTGAAGAAATTGAAGCGCTTGAAATGAGGGAAAGATATGAGCTTCTTGCACCGACCGAGTCGCTTTTTGAGGACTTGTCAAAGGTGAGCTTGCCTGCGTTTTACGAAAAGCTCTGCCGAAGCGGATGCGAGATTTATCAGAATAAGATAAAGACCTCGTTCGAGGTCGGCACACGCGTGCGAATTTGTACACAGAGCGGCGAATTCTTCGCCCTTGGTGAAGTCCGTGAGTATGAAAATGGCACGGCAATCAAGGCGATTAAGACGTTTAGCTTGTGATTTGAAAGAATTTACATATGAATAACGATGTTTTATTGATTCCTATGACTGATGATATGTATCACTCATTTTTTAAGGAGTTTGAAAATGATATTGATATATATTTGAATAAAGATGATTATCGTGAGTATCAATACTCCAAAGAAAACGTGGATAAATATATTCAAAGGCAAAGAAGCTTAAATAGAATTTGTTTAGCTATTATACTTGACAATGAAATTGTTGGTGAAGTAAAAATCTATGATATTGAGTCTAACAGATCTGCGGTTTTGGGAATAGCATTGAAAAACACCAAATACAAGGGTAGGGGTATTGGCACGAAAGCAGAAACGCTTGCGGTTGATTATGTATTCAATGTGCTTGATATACCTGAATTATATGCGGGTTCTATTATAACTAACACGCGAAGTCAACGCGTTCT
>CAZLIB010000098.1:0-5158 GCA_964559465.1 uncultured Lachnospiraceae bacterium | reverse complement strand
AAAAAGTGGACAAAACAATCGCGCAAAGCGTGTGCTAACACACCGATAAATCCCAATTTATACTTCACTTTTGTTTATTAACAATGTCATCAATACTTTTGGCACGGGTGTGGTGTATCTGCTCCCATTTTACGGGCTTGAATAGAGCAATAACCGAAATAGGAATATAGGTATACATAAAAAGCGGAAACATAAATAAAAATCCTATTTTTCTGCCTGCCGAGGTGTGTATCTTATTCCACTCACTTATTATCGTGACAAGCCCCATAAGGAACATTATCGAATAGGTGAATCCAATATATCCAAGCAAGCTCTCCACCACAGGAGACGGATCACCTATACCGAAAATTCCAAACACGATAGCCGTTATGCTTGTAAAAAGCAAAACTACCGTCAAAATAAATGCAGGCATAATATTCATAGTCATATCAAAAAAAGCAAATTTTCTATGCTTGAAGATGCCTCGTACAAGCTCTTTTCCGTGCTTTTTCCACACCTGAAAAAAGCCCTTTGACCAACGTAAACGTTGCTTATATGATTGCTTAAAGGTAATGGGCTGCTCATCGTAAAGCTCTGCGTTTATGCAACAGCCGATGTGCACTCCGTTTATCACCGCAAACACGGAAAACTCAATATCTTCCGTAAGCAGATAGAATTTCCAACCGTTAAAACGATCGAGAAGCCCCCTGCTAACAAAAAATCCCGTCCCCGAAATGGCGCAAGAGGAGCAAAGCAGCATTCTTGCGTAGTGCAAAAATTTTGATTCTCTTATATACCAAAGTCCATATCCCGCGCTTATCCAGTTATCACCGTAATTTTTTGAATTTCTATAGCTCGTAAACGCCTCATATCCGTCATTAAAGGTCTTGTTCATCTCGGTAATATAATTTTTAGTCAAAAGATTATCCGCATCAAGCACTATAACTCCATCAATATCCTCCCACTCTCCACACTCTCTTAAGGAATCTATGGCAAAGTCAAGTGCATAGCCCTTGCCTATCTTTTCCTCGTTAAAGCGTTCAAAAACGGTAGCACCGTAATTACGCGCAATATTTGCCGTATTATCGGTACAATTATCCGCTATTACGATAGTTTTCAAATATTCTTTATCATAATCCTGATCCGATATGCTTTTAAGCAACTCACCTATTACCGCTTCCTCGTTTCGTGCGGCGATAAAAATTGCTATATTGTGCTTTTTTATCGGCGATCTATGCCTTTTAGGCTTTATTGAAAATGGCACCATGGTATAAAATATCTGGTAGGAATAACACAAAAAAAGTATAAACCCTACCAAAAAATTAAAATCAGCCAAAAATTCATTAAACATAAAATCAACTCCATAAAAATATTCACTATGTAATATTTGCCACAAAGTCACTTTTTATGTAACAAAAAAGTAAGGAAGCTCTGCAAAGAGCTTCCCTTTTTAATTAATTATTCGTCGTCATTAAGACGTTTTTCCATAATTTCCGCCTTGGAAACAAGCACCTGACGAGGCTTGTTGCCGTCGGGAGCACTAACGTAGCCGAGCGCTTCCATACGGTCTATGATCTTAGCCGCACGGCCATAGCCGATCTCAAGTCGACGCTGAAGAAGCGACGTCGAAATCTTACCCATTTCAATGGCAACGTCAAGAGCTGCCTTGAATTTGGGATCCACTCCCTCTTCGCCGGGCTCACCGTCATCGTCAAATCCACCGCCAAAGCTTCCGCCGCCCTTACCCTTGGGATTGCCGCATTTAGCTGCTTCCTCCTCCAGTCGACGAATGAACTCATCGTTAAACGAAACGCCGTCATTGTTGTCGTTGATAAATTCAACTATTCTTTCAACCTCACGACCGTCGATAAACGCACCTTGAACACGCATGGGCTTTGTAGAGCCGATAGGAGCAAAGAGCATATCACCTCGTCCAATTAGCTTATCAGCACCTGCGCAGTCAAGAATTGTCTTGGAGTCAACCTGAGAAGCAACCGTGAACGCTATACGCGATGGGATATTTGCCTTTATAAGACCCGTTACAACGTCAACGGAAGGACGCTGTGTGCCAACGATAAGATGAATACCTGCGGCTCTCGCCTTTTGGGCGATACGGCATATTGCAGTTTCAACGTCATCGGCCGCAGTCATCATAAGGTCCGCAAGCTCGTCTATAATAATAACTATGTAAGGAAGATATTCCTTTGAGGGGTCATTCGCAGTAAGCTCGTTATATCCCGAGATATTCTTTGCGCCAACGCTTTCAATAAGCTCAAATCTTCTCTCCATCTCCGCAACCGCAGATGCAAGCGCACCCGCTGCCTTTTTCGGTTCCGTAACAATGGGCGCGTAGAGATGCGGAATGCTTCTATAGGGCTGGAATTCAACCTTTTTAGGATCTATAAGAATGAGCTTAACGTCGCGGGGACTTGCCTTGTAAAGAATACTCATAATAATACAGTTAATACAAACCGATTTACCTGAGCCCGTAGTACCTGCAATAAGCATATGTGGCATCTTTCCAATATCAAAGTAAATCGAGTTGCCGCCAACATCTTTACCGAGCGCAGCGGTGAGAATACTTTTCTTTTCCGTAAATTCCGGGTTATCGATAAGGGAACGTAAGCCAACCGTTGCAGCTGTTTTATTTGGCACCTCAATACCAACTGCCGCCTTGTTGGGAATGGGTGCTTCGATTCTGACACCCGTGGTAGCAAGAGAAAGCGCGATATCGTCAACAAGATTCGCGATAGAACGGATACGAACGCCAACGTCGGGCTTAAGCTCGTAACGGGTGATCGTGGGCCCTCTTGAATACGTGATCTCCTGAATACGGACACCAAAGCTCTTAAGAGTTTCCATAAGTGCATTTGCATTTGCTCTTATCTCCTCGTGAGCAACCTTTTCGCTCTCGTGATTGGTGTAATTTTTCATAAGATCCACCGTAGGGCGAAGATACTCGCGCACTATGTTTTCGGGGATAACAGAGCCCTCCTCACCGTCATCGGGAACAGTTTCGATGTCGGTTATCTCCTTCATCTCAACGTTAAGCTCATCTGCCTTTTTTAATTTTTTGGGTTTTTCTGTCTTGATTTCTTCTTTTTCGTTTTTTTCCTCATTAACGGGATCAAATTCCTGGGGTGGATTCTTGAAAATAGAAGAAATGTTTATTCTGCCATCCTCTTCGCTTGGCTCGTCACCCTCATTGATATCCTTCATCACGGGCTCATCGTATATCGCGGGCTCAGGATCAATAAAGCGCATTGCACCGTACCTTTCCCTGTCACTCTTTTCTTTTTGTTCGCGTTCAATGGCGCGGCGCTCAGCCTCGGCAATTCGTTCCTCTTCAAGGCGTCTTTCCGCTTCGCGCATCATTTCTTCCTCTGCCTCAAGGCGTGCCTTTTCAGCTATACGGAGCTTTTCTTCAGTATCTTTCTTTTCTTGCTCGATGCGCTTCTGCTCGCGCTTTTCAGCTTCACGTATTTCCTTTTTCTGCTGGCGTTTTTCGCTCATAAGAGTCCATTTATACTTGATATATATACCCATATTTCTTGGTGTCATTCCAAGCGAAAAGATAAAGAAGAATATTGAAAGTGCGGCAAAAATGATTATCGAACCAACCGATTTAAAGAGAGCATAGATACACTCACAGATAAATCCGCCGATAACACCCGAGCTTGCTATATTGCTATATGAAAAATTGAAAAGCACATCAGGCATCAAAAATGCTTCAAGATCGGGGTTGATAGTTCCCTTTATAAAGATATGAATAAGCCCTGCAAGGGAAACAAGAAACAGTATTGAAAAAATAATCTTCACAAGAACCTTGTGTGAATCAACAAACTTTCTCCAGTTAACTGCAAGGTTCACAAGCATAACGGGAATAACGAATGCGCAAAATCCAAACAATCCCAAAAAGATGTTTTTAAGAAAAACTCCCGCAACACCAACATACTGCTCACCCGTTACAGAGGCAAGAATAAAGCATACCTCAAGCAAAATAGCAAGCACCACGTAAACAAAGGGCAATATCTGATGAATAAGCTTATCAGAGGGGGAATCAAAGGTCAGCTGATGAGCCTTAGTGCTCTTTTTTTCACTCGCCGCAAGCTTTTTCGTTTCCTTTAATTCCTTTTTGGATTTTTTATTTTTCTCTGCCATATTTTCACATCCTTTTTAAAATTTATGTCATAATTCGGTAGATACCAAATCAAAATATATACATACACAATTATTATATCATACAAAAAAAGGAATTTCAACAATTTATTTGTTCTAAAAAGGAGTTTTTTATGATTTTTCTCAAAAGACACGGCAAGGACATAGGTGTCGGCATGCTTGCAGGATTTATAAACGGATTGCTTGGTGCAGGCGGCGGAATAATCGTGACCTATTATCTCACCCGCACATTGAATGACGAGCAAAAAAGCGAAAACGGCGTGTTTGCTAACGCGGTCGCAACTATGCTCCCCGTATCCGTCTTTTCTTTTGCCATTTATTTAACAAAAGGGCTTTTTAAATTCGATTCAGCGTTTTCAACTCTCCTGCCCCAAGCGCTTATAGGCGGCGTTCTGGGCGCATTTTTGCTTACAAAAATACAGTTCAAATGGGTTAAAATAATCTTTTCCACACTTGTCATCGTGTCGGGATTTATGATGATATTCAGATAGGAGCGCAGAATGAAAACATTTATTGTCACACTGATCATAGCGATACTTTCGGGAATGGGCGTTGGCGGCGGCGGATTGCTCGTTATCTATTTGACTCTTTTTGAAAACACCGAGCAAATAATCGCGCAGGGTGCAAATCTCGCCTTTTTCATAATTGCGGCGACCGCTTCGACTATTTTTAACGCAAAGAAGAAAAAGATACAGTGGAAAACAACTCTTATTATGAGCACCGCAGGAATTGCCGCAGCATATTTCGGCACACTTTTGGCAAGCGATATTGATCCCTCCCTGCTTCAAAAAATCTTCGGTGGTATGCTCATCGCAGGCGGTGGAAGCTCGCTTTTTACAAGCTTTGTTAAAGCAAAATCAACGCATAGTCATTAATTATTGACAATATTATATTTGTGTGCTAAAATAGTAAAAACGGACATTGAAAAAAGCCTGAAGCGCAGGTATTTAAAACGCAGATTGGCATTTTTCGGGTGTCACTCTGCGTTTTTTATACATTT
>CAZLIB010000097.1:0-5171 GCA_964559465.1 uncultured Lachnospiraceae bacterium | reverse complement strand
AAAGCGCGCTTCCCGCAAGAATAGTCACGAGAAAGCTGAGCAGTATGATCTGCGTAGTTGTGAGCGCGAATTTCTTTTTTCTAACCATAAAGAATTCCTCTAAAAAGCATAAAGGAACCAACGTCCTCTGCAGTCAGCTGGTTCCTTTAATAATTATCTATTTTTGTAATTGTATCATATTTTGCTCTTTCTGTCAACCTTTTTTATACAAGGCGCCGATTCTTGATCGGTTTTTGATTATTTCTCCGTTAAGACGGGCAACTTTGCAGTGTTTTTTTCTTTTTTAAAACCCCTCACTATGCCCCGTAAAGCGCCAGAGTACTTTTCTGAAAAATTCAAACGGAACGGCGAGAGAGGCGCAGGCAAGCGTGAAGAATAATTCGTCAATAAGCAGTGGAGTGGCGCGCAGAAGCGCACCGCCAAAATAAATGAATGAGGTCTGTATTGCCGAGATAAGAAGCAATATAAGTATAAAGGTCGGATTTTTGGTGATGCCGTTAAAGAGATTTAATCTGTCTGTTCGTGAATTGATGCATTGCATTACGCTAAGAAAAATGAAAAGCCCGAAAAACGCGGAGAGGAGAACAAGATCGTTCTCGCTTGCTCTGAAATGGCTTGTGAAGAACGGTGCTTTGAGAAAAAGCATTGAGATAAGCACCGAAAAGCTGCCCGAAATAAAGATCTGATGTATCATATATTTATTCAGTATCGGCTCGTCGCGGTGTTTTGGCTTTTCGCGCATTATTCGTTTGTGTGCCGCTTCTCCTGCAAATGCAAGACCGCCAAGGGTATCCATTATCATATTTACCCAAAGCATTTGCGAAACGGTTATGGGAGTTTCAAATCCCAAAAGTGGGCCGAGCATACAAACAAGCGCGGATGAAAAATTCATAGTTAGCTGAAAAACGAGAAATTTTCTGATGCTTTTGAAAATATTTCTGCCATATAGCACGGCTTTTACGATTGAAGCAAGGTTGTTGTCCAGAATGACAACGTCACCTGCCTCTTTTGCAACATCGTTTCCGTCGCCCATGGCAAAGCCCACATCACTCATTCGCAGAGCGGGAGCATCATTTATTCCGTCGCCCGTCATCCCAACAACTAAATCCTTCTCTTGTGAAAGTCGCACAAGGCGACTTTTGTCCGACGGCAGAGCGCGAGCGAGCAGAGCGAGGCTGGGCAGGGTGGCTTTTAACTCGTCGTCGCTCATTTTTTCAAGCTCTGCGTGAGTGAGGCATATATTCCTTTTTGAATTGATTATGCCTACTTGTTCGGCTATACTTTTGGCGGTGAGAAATCCGTCACCCGTAATCATTACGGTATCTATACCTGCTCCTCTTAAGGCATCAACCGAAGCTCGCGCCTCTCTGCGCGGGGGATCGGTTATGACTACAGCGCAAATGAAGTGATATTGATCTTCAAGCATAGCGATTACGCGCTTGCCCTCGCTCTGCGCCCGTGAGATAGCGTATTCGACGCGTAATTTATCAAAATCTTCGTCGCATATTTGCGGTATCAGCACCTCGGGCGCGCCCTTTGTATAGGCTTTTTCACCAACGCTCGCGCTTGAATATTTGATGTTGCTATCAAATGGCAATTTATAAATGACTTTGGAATATTCGGGAGATATATGCTTTCGTGCCGCCTCAACGAGTGCGCGTTCGGTAGCGTTTCCGCCCACTATTTTTCGGTTTGAGATGCGAGCCGATGAATTATATACCGCGTTTTCGCAAAAGGAAGCGAAAATTTTTGGCGCTCGCTTTTTCATTTCAATAACGCCGTTTATGCTTGTACCGTCGGCAAGGATAAAGCTCTCCACCGTCATTTTTCCTCGCGTCAAAGTGCCCGTTTTGTCGGTGAAAAGTATATTCATGCTGCCTGCTGCCTCAATACCCGTGCTTTTTCGTACGAGGACGTTGTCGCGGAGCATTTTTTTGACGTTTGACGAAAGCACAACGGCGATCATCATCGGCAAACCCTCCGGCACTGCCATTATTACGACGGTAAGACCGAGAGTTATAGAATGGAGCAGCTCGCCCACCATGAATTTTGGGTCGGTGAGCTTTGAAATTACGACCTCACGGACGAAGTCGCTTTCGATAAAAATTGACGAGAAAAGGGAAACGAGGGTTATGAGTGCCGCCGCGCCGTAGCCGAACGCGCTTATCTGCTTCGCGAGCTTTGAGAGTCGGATTTTTAACGGACTGTCGCGCGTTTCACTTTGAAGCTCCTGCACGATTCCGCCGAGAAACGAGCTATCACCTACGCGAGTGACGAGCATCTCCCCCTCGCCTGATGAAACGAGGCAGCCGCGAAGGCAGGAGTGGGGTGAGGCGGGGGAGAGATCGGCTTCTTTAGCGTTCTTTTCCTGCATGGGCGTTTTTCTTATCTCCTTGCTCTCGCCTGTGAGAGCAGATTGGTCGAGCTGTACTTCGCCGAGTGTTAATACTCCATCAGCACAAATTTTATCGCCCGCTGCGAGCATGATCACGTCACCAACCACTATATCATCTGTAGGAAGATCGGTTACGTTTCCGTCGCGAATGACCTTAACAAGTGACCTTGCACTGTCGTTAAGCTTTTGAAACGCTGTGTGAGATGAGTGCTCGGAAAGTGTGGATATTGTAGTGGCGAGCAATATCGCAACTGCAATTCCGCCCGTTTCAAACCAATCTATATCGTGAAAAGTAAAAATAATATTTACTACAAGAGAGATAATCAGCACCTTGATTACGGGATCTCCAAGATTTGATAAAAACATTTGTACGATGCTTTTACTTTTTCTTTTAGTCATTTTATTTGAACCATACCTCGCTCGTGAGGTTAGTGCATCACTTGATGTGAGTCCCTTTTGCTTTGCTCTTTCCGCCATTTTGTCCTCCTAATCACTTTTTGCTAAATTATATGATACTAGTGGACAAAATATAAGTTGACGGAGAGATGAAAATATGCTAAAATGAATATTATATTGATAAAACTCTAATAAGAAAGGGGGAATCCATCTTGAAAATCGGAAATTTTGGGCTTAAGCACGGAATAATGCTTGCACCAATGGCAGGCGCAACGGATTATGCCTTTCGCAAGGTGTGTCGTGAATTCGGCGCGGAGTATCTTGTGAGCGAAATGGTCTGCGCAAAAGCACTTTGTTATGAGCAGAAAATAAAAAAGAGCCTTGCGGCTTCTCCCTCAAAGACCGCGCCCTTGGCGGCGATAAGGGAAAGGGAGCTGCCGATGGCTGTTCAGATATTTGGCAGTGATCCCGTATATATGGCAGAGGCGGCACGAATGATAGCCGAAAATTCATATCGCGGAACTACAAGCTTACATATACCGAGCGCTATCGATATAAATATGGGCTGCCCCGTGCAAAAGGTGGTTTCAAACGGTGAGGGCTCGGCCCTCCTTAAAAACCCCAAGCTTGCTTCCGATATAGTTAAAGCGGTGGTGGCGGCGGTAGATATGCCCGTCACTGTGAAGATCCGCATTGGTTGGGACAAAAATTCAATAAACGCAGTTGAGATGGCAAAGCGCCTTGAGGATGCGGGCGCATCGCTTATCTGTGTGCATGGAAGAACTCGCGAGCAGCAATATGCTCCGAGCGCGGATTGGACGTTCATCGCGCGTGTAAAGGAGGCGGTGGGTATTCCCGTTGTCGGCAACGGAGATATTTTTGAGCCCGAGGATGCGCTTAAAATGCTCAAGGAAACGGGCTGTGACGGCGTTATGATCGGCCGCGGCGCTTTGGGTAATCCATGGATATTTGAAAACACCGTAAATCTGCTTGAGGGCAGGGAGATGCGTGTTATTTCTCAGAACGAAACCATTGACGTTGCGCTTGCGCATCTGAAGCTGATGATCGAAAGCAAGGGCGAGCGCGCAGGCGTGGCAGAGAGCCGTAAGCACCTTAGCTGGTATATGAAAGGAATTCGCGGTGCTGCAGAGCTTCGCAATCGCATAAACTGTGCAGAGAGCCTTGATGAATTGACATCTTTGCTTAATACGTTAAAAGAATAATAAAAACTAATTTACAGTTCATTAATTTACATTTTTCGCGATTTGTGATACAATAAAATAAGAATAGGAGGAATGATAATGAAAAGAACACTATCGATATTACTTGCATTTTCAATAATAATTACCTTGCTTACGGGCTGCGGCTTGCTGTCATCTGTTTCGTTGGGAGATACTGCAAAGGTCAATTTTTACGTTGACGGCGAGATATATAAGAGTGTAAGCGTTCAAAGAGGTCACTCCGTTGATATGCTTGAGGCACCTGCAAAGGAGAATCAGATCTTTATTGGTTGGTATACCGATGGATTGTTTTCAACTGAATTTGATTTTTCTGACGAAGTATTTCTTGACATTAATCTTTATGCAAAATATACAATAGATGCTATTTCTGCAACTGATATGGTTCACAATCGTGCTATACTCAGTGTTGTTACCGTTTATAATAGGTCGTTTAATCTTGCTATGGGTGGACTTATAGAAACGGATTACGCAACTGTACAGGGTTCGGGTGTGGTGATCAATATTTCGAGCAGCGGTTATTGTTACGTGATCACAAACTGTCACGTTGCTCAAACAGTTGAGGGGTTTGAAAACTCAACCTTGAAAATTGAGGATCCATGGGGAAATACGTACGATGCAACGATATATAAAAACAAAAACAAGTCGGAGCAAGCAATAAGTGAGGAATATGATCTTGCTCTTCTTTGCTTCAAATACGAGCCGAAGGATGAGCATCGACTTATGGCCATGGGAGTTGCAGACAAAGACCCTGTTATTGGCGAATACGTTATCTCTCTCGGTACACCCGAGGGAATGAAAAATACGGTTACCTATGGTTTGATCAACCGATATGGCAGAGTAAACGTTGCGGAAGATGGCAAGCTTGAAGGAATACAATTTGATGTAATTATTCATAGCTCTGATATTAATCACGGCTCAAGCGGCGGTCCACTTCTTAATTTGAGGGGTGAGCTTGTTGGCTTGAATTTTGCAGGGTTTGAAAGCGGCGGCTCCGGCTGTGCTATTCCGATATCAAAAATTAACGAATTTCTTGATATTTATGTTTACGTAGAATAAAAACAATCCGTTACTCAAAACGAGTAACGGATTTTTTGCTATTTAAAGTGAACAAATAAGCTTTTCGAGATGTAAGTAACCAG
>CAZLIB010000096.1:0-5237 GCA_964559465.1 uncultured Lachnospiraceae bacterium | reverse complement strand
GCACCAAGGGCTGCGCGCCCTTGAACCGCGCCACTGCTCGTGGAGAGCCACTTTTGAAAAAGTGGACAAAACAATCGTACAAGGTGTGTGCTAACACACCGATAAATCCCAATTTATTTATTAAGCACTACCGTAAAGGTGCAGCCGCCGTCAAAGTTATTTTCAACACTTATCTCTCCGCCTTCAAGGTCGATGATCTTTTTTACGAGGGCGAGTCCAAGTCCGTTGCCCTCTTGCTTGTGTGAGGTATCCGCTTGATAAAATTTATCAAAAATATGCTTTTTGGCTTCATCACTGATGCCCTCGCCATTGTCCGAAACCGTAAAAATAATTAAGTTTTCAAGGTTTTCAAGACGAATCTTTATCTCGCCGCCCTGTGGGCTGAATTTTATTGCGTTACCGGTTAGATTGTCCCAAATGTGATGCAAAAGTGACTCATTTCCGACAAAATCGGTATCATCCATGTCGATATCAAATTCTATATCCTTTTTCTCCCACTCTGCTTCAAGCGCAAGCAAGGATTTTCTTATCTGCTCGTCAAGATCTAAGTGTGTTTTGTTAGAAACTATTGACTGATTTTCAAGCTTTGAAAGAAGCAGGATGCTTGCTGTGAGCGATGAAAGTCGTTTTGTGTTGAAGATTATCTTGTCTACGTATTCCTTTTGCTCATCGGTGAGATTGTCTTCACTCTGAAGCAGCATAGAATAGCCTTCGATAGCGTTTATTGGAGTTTTGAACTCGTGCGAAACGGTCGAGACAAAGTCACTTTGCAGTATTTCGGTCGATTGAAGCTCTTTCGCCATCATATTGAAGCCCGAGTATATCTCTTTTATCTCCTTTGATGAGCTTTTTGTTTCAAGACGAACAGAGAATTCACCCTCTGCAATTCTGTCCATAGCCACGCCCAGCTTCTTTATCGGGTCAATAAACCAACGCGTGAGAAAATAGGTCGCGAAAATGCCAACAAAAATGGCTATAATAATAAGCTCAACGACGATAGGAACATTCCAATAATCGTGAAAGATAGCAACGAAAACGGTATCGGCGATCAATGCAAGAGCAATACTTAAAACTATTTCAATAGTTACAGTCAGCATAAGACGCAATCTTATGCCGAATCTTTGTCTTACCTTTCGTATCTCCTTAAATGACTCGCGTTCCCTTTGGTCGTTCTTTTTATCCTTGTGAGAGGTGATGATATGCTCATTTTTCATAGCTTGACCACCTTATAGCCAACGCCTCGCATAGTCACGATCTTAAAATCAGTGTTGTTTTTAAATCTGTCACGCAATCTTGCAATATGTACGTCTATAGTGTGTGTGTCGCTTTCATTGTCATAACCCCAGATCTCGTCCATCAGCTGATGGCGTGTGAATATTTTGCCAGGGAATGATGCCATTTTGTAGAGAAGCATAAATTCTTTTTGAGGAAGGATGAAATTATCGTTTTGCGTATAAACGGAAAGGGAATCAAGCTCGAGAATGGTTTTGCCTACTATCAGCTTTCTATCGTTTATCATCTGCGCGCGGCGAAGCAGAGCGCCAACACGAAGCACCATCTCGTTAATATTTATGGGCTTGACCATATAATCGTCAGTGCCCGATACAAAGCCCTCACGCATATTGTCAAAGGCGTCCTTGGCGGTTATCATCATAACAGGTGTGTTGTCACCCGAGGCGCGAAGCAGACGCACAAGCTCATAGCCATCCATTACGGGCATCATAATATCGGATATGATAAGGTCGTAATAATCCTTATCAACTGCGTCAAGTGCCTCTTGACCGTTTGAAACGCCACGTGTGAAATATCCGTTTTTGGTTAAAATATGACTGAAGAGCTGGCGAAGCTCTCTATCGTCTTCAGCAATTAAAATTTTAAACATAGTTGCTCCAATCTAAAGAAATAAAATATTTATACACTTTGAGTTGCTTTGCTTTTCTTAATTATAGAATATATTGATTTTGCATCCGGGTCGGGTTTATCCAACATCACACTCATAATAACTATTTCTATCATCGCAAGCGTGATAATTGCAAGAGCAAATGCGATGTAAGGCTCTGCAAATCCAAAATAGACCGCAAAGGGAACTATCGTTATTATTCCTCCGCAGATCTTGCATGGTATCGAATGAATAAAAAATACTTTTTTATGCTTAATGAATGATATTATGGGTGACAGTACTCCGATTCCAAGGGCTATGCACATCCAGATAAATAGCTTTTTAGTCATGACGTGCATTGAAAGCACCATCTTTACAAGATTTGTCAAAAGAAGAAAGTCTGCAATAGAATCAAGAAGGGCGCCTGTTGGTGAACAGCTGCCTGTTTTTCTTGCTATAGTTCCGTCGATAATATCGGTAAACTCTGCAATAGAGTAGATTATCAAAAAGCTTAAGGATGCCTCTTTAAAGAAGATCAATAATATCAGGGCAAGTACTATTCGAAGAAAAGTCAGTATATTTGCAATATTTTTCATTTTACACTCCTATAATAACATATTATTCTTAAATAAACCTTAAATTTTATGACGAGAACTGAAACAAAACATCTTTAAGGGGCTGTTTAAAATCAATTCTCCAAATTGAGAGAGTACTGTGATTTTTGAACATATATATTGCGCTGTTTATCATATCCAAGCTAAGCACTAAAACCAATGCAACTGCAAGAAAAGAGAGCGCGTGCGGATTTATTTTTAAAAAGATATTGAGAAGCGGATTGAAGCAATACTTCATAAAAATAGTTATTAAAGAAGCAAAGCACAGACTTGTGGGAACCGAGGTGTAACGTGTTATGTGAAGGGGAATCGCGCTATAATCCCACCATACTATGCCACAGCACCATTCTGTCATATGTCCAAGTATTATCTCACCTGCACTGACACCCAAAAAGGCAATAGTGAAGGAATAGAGGTGCGCAAGAAACGAGCTTTGGAATTGCATCTCCTTGGTAAACCATAGAGGATGGTCAGGCGTTCCAAAAAGAATATAGTAAGCCAAAATAGCAAGACCGTAGCCGAAAAGAAATGGAAGAACCATATTTCTGTTATCCATAAATCCGTGTGAAAAGCTGATGAAAATATTTTCTACGCAAAAGCCTATAAAAGAAGCGACGATTATGACTAAAACAAGTGCGGAATTTTTAATGTTTGCCATTTTCCCTCCTATAAGATAATATTTTTCTAATTATAGTATATATAATTAGTTTCAACTGTTTCTCAAATATAATTCAACAAATGTTGAGAATACAAAAGCAGCTGAAAAAATCAGCTGCTTTTGTAAAGAATTTCAACTTTATTTTACCCACTTTAAGAAAATAATATAATTGTAAAGGGGGATGAAAATGAAAAAATATATATTCAAAATAATTGCTATGTGCTTGGCAGTGTTTGTATTTACTCCTGTTATACAGGCAAGCGCCAAGGAAAATTATTGGTATTGTAAGCGAAACAACGAGCATAAGCAGCCCGAGTGTGATAAGGATCTATCCTATATAGAAAATTGCGGCGGAGTTTACGTTGACAAAAATCACTGTGATGAAAGCACCGAGAGGGTTATTTATCTAACATTCGACGCGGGTTATGAAAACGGTAACGTTGCGAAAATACTTGATGTGATGAAGGAAGAGGGTGTTGTTGGCTCATTCTTTATTCTTGGAAACGTTATAGAGCGCAATCCCGAGCTTGTAAAGAGAATGACTGATGAGGGACATATAGTTTGTAACCACACGGTAAATCATAAAAATCTCACCTCGGCAACACTTGAAGAATTCAATTCCGAGGTGCAAACACTTGAAAAGATGTATAAGGAGCTGACAGGGAAGGAAATGTCAAAATTTTTCCGTCCGCCCGAGGGAACATTCAATGAAGAAATGCTGAAGCGCGCGCAGGCACTTGGCTATAAAACTGTATTTTGGAGCTTTGCCTATGCCGATTGGGACAACAAAGCGCAAATGAATGAGGATATTGCTCTTGAAAAGATAATGAAAAATATTCACAACGGAGAAATTATGCTTCTCCATCCCACAAGCGCAACTAACGCTAAAATAATGAAACGGCTTATCACAGAGCTAAAGGCGCAAGGCTATCGCTTTGCTACGCTTGAGGAAATATAAAAGCAAAGCACCTGGCTTCAGGTGCTTTGCTTTTTGATTTTAATGTGCGTGACCAAGTGTTGCTGCCAAAAGTGAAACAACTATCGTAGCCGCACCGATTACCATAAGTCCTGCGAGGATGAGAGCAATTACTCTGATCGCTTTTTTCTGGTTTTTCATAATTATTCTCCTATATCAATAAATAATATTAATCAAATATTTTTTTAAGATCCTTTTCGGAAATTGCTGTTCCCGTAGCAGGTATCTTTATTTTCTTATAGCCTGTGTTGTCAAGGTGTTCAGAGAAGTTATCGGTTGCACGGGTAAGCTTTTGACCCTTTTTGCAGGTGAATACGGTGCTGCCTGCGCTCGTCCTGCTTGTCTTTAAAGGAATGAGCGAGGTCTTTACCACGATGGCTTTCTTCTGATTGTTAACTAAAAGAAGGTCATAGGGCTTCCTTTCTTCTTCATAGAATGCCGCAACTATCGGGCTTGCATCGCTATAAGCGCCAACGAGCTTTTTTCTTGCTGCCTTTGTCTGATAAGCGGTGAGCGGGACTCTAACGCCCTTGCCGTTTTCAAAGAGGTAGACCATATTGTGCTTTTCGGGATAATCCTTGAGTATTTTGATAAATATCGGCTTTTCACCGGGATCCATGCCAAGCTTTGCGGGCATGAATTCGCCCATATCGCTCGCCTTGCAGTTTTCAAATTCACTTACCTTGGTTTTGAAAACCTTACACTGATTAGTCACAACGAAAAGCTCTGCAAGCGTATCGGTCAATTCATAGAATATAACCCTGTCGCCGTCCTTGACCTTTTGCTCGTCGTTGCCACGGAGCGACTGCGGAGTGATCCTCTTGAAATAGCCTTCTTGCGTCATATAGATATGAACGTCGCTCTTTTCAAGATGCTCCTCGTGAACGTATTCAACGACCTCGGAGTCGTCCTGTATCATAGAAACTCGTGGCTTGCCATATTTTTTCTTGACCTCGGTGAGCTGCTTGGAGATATAGCCCTTTAGCTTAAGCTCGTCTGCAAGTATTTCCTCAATTTGAGCGATCTCTTGCTGAAGTCCCTCAATTTCGCTAATTCTGTTTATAATGAACTCACGGTTGAGGTTACGCAGCTTGATGTCTGCGATATAAT
>CAZLIB010000095.1:0-5238 GCA_964559465.1 uncultured Lachnospiraceae bacterium | reverse complement strand
TTAAGTTCTCAACTTATGCGACATGGTGGATCCGCCAGGCGATAACAAGAGCTATTGCCGATCAGGCAAGAACCATTCGTATTCCCGTTCATATGGTTGAAACGATACACAAGGTGTCCCGTTACAGCCGTCAGATGCTCCAGGAGCTTGGTAGAGAAGCTACCGCAGAGGAGATCGGCGAAAAGATGGGCATCTCTGCTGATAAGGTAAGAGAGATAATGAAGATCGCGCAGGATCCTGTTTCTCTTGAAACTCCCATCGGTGAGGAAGAGGATAGCCACCTTGGTGATTTCATTCCCGACGAGGAAGCACCTCAGCCAAGTGAAATTGCATCAGCAACCATCTTGCGCGAGGTTATCGAGCGCGAGCTTCATACACTCACTCCCCGTGAGGAGCACGTAATTAAGCTTCGTTTCGGTCTTTACGACGGCAGAAGCCGCACGCTTGAGGAGGTTGGTAAGGAATTTGACATCACTCGTGAGCGTATTCGTCAGATCGAGGCAAATGCACTCCGTAAGCTCCGCCATCCCAGCCGCGCAAGACATCTTAAGGGATTTCTTGACTAATTAAGTACATAAAAAATACGAGCTAAAATCGCTCGTATTTTTTGTTTTCGGTTAATATATAAATCAAACTTTGAAGCATATCCCTTCATTTGAGCATGCCGCAAAGATCTTATCACCCTGCTTTATCTCCCCCGATATAATCTTGCTTGAAATGGGATTTTCGATAAGCCGCCGTATCTCGCGTCGGAGCTTTCGAGCGCCCGATCGCTCGTCAAGCGAGCCGGCAACTATCAATTGACAGACCTCATCAGAAAAAGCTATTTCAATACCAAGCTTTTTCAGTTTTTCGGAAAGAGCAGTGAGCAAAAGTCGGCAGATGCTTTCTATATTTTCTTTTGTAAGAGAATTGAAGATTACTATCTCATCAACTCGGTTCAGAAGCTCGGGCTTGAGGGCAGCTTCAAGCGCACCTTTTATTCGTTTTTCGCGCTCACGTGCCTCACCTTGTGATTTGTCGGGTGTGAAAAAGCCAAGCGAATTTGAATTGCCCGTCTTGTTTGCACCAAGGTTTGAGGTCATTATTATCAGCGCGTTTTTAAAGCTCACGCGCCTTCCTTGTGCGTCGGTCAAGGTGCCGTCCTCAAGTATCTGTAGCATCAGGTTAAGCACCTCGGGGTGTGCCTTTTCTATCTCATCAAAAAGAACTATAGAGTAGGGATTTCTTCTTATTTTCTCTGTCAAAAGCCCTCCTTCACCGTAGCCAACGTAGCCGGGCGGTGCGCCGATGAGCTTGGAGATACTGTGCTTTTCCATATATTCGGACATATCAAAGCGGATAAGCGCACTTCGCGTGCCGAAAAGCAGCTCTGAAAGACAAAGGCAAAGCTCAGTCTTGCCAACACCCGTTGGTCCGATAAATATGAACGAGCCCGTTGGCATATCTGGTTGCTTAAGACCTATGCGTCCTCGTCTTATTGCTTGCGCGATAAGCTCGATGGCGCCGTCCTGCCCGATTATCCTTGATTTCAGGTTACTTTCAAGTGAAAGGAGCTTATTACCCTCGCCCTCAAGAAGTCGGCTTACCGGAATACCCGTCCAATCGGTAACAACCTTTGCTATATTTTCATAGCCGATCGAAATCATCTTGCTTTTCTCTCTGTTTTTTTGCTTTTTGAGCTCTTTAATTTTTTGTTCAATCCCGAGCTCTTTTTTGTGAAGCTCTTTAGCCTTGCTGATCTCTTGCGCGTACAGCGTTTCTTCCTTTTGCATTGAGATCAGGCGGAGCTCATTTTCAAGCAATTCAAGCTCGTTTTTTGTGGCAAAACTGTCGATTGACGCTCGCGATGCTGCCTCATCAATAAGATCTATCGCTTTATCCGGCAGATATCGGTCATTTATATATCGCATCGAAAGCTCAACTGCTGCGCGTATCGCTTCGTCGCTTATTTTTACGCCGTGATGCCTTTCATAGCGTTCTCGAAGACCAAAAAGAATGTCCTCTGCCTCTTCCTTGGTTGGTTCATTTACTGTTATCGGCTGAAACCTGCGCTCAAGGGCAGAGTCGCGTTCAATGTGCTTACGGTATTCTGAGACTGTCGTTGCGCCTATCACCTGCATCTCACCGCGGGCAAGTGCGGGCTTTAAGATGTTTGCGGCGTCTATTGCCCCTTCGGCACTGCCCGCACCGATTATAGTGTGTATTTCGTCAATAAAGAGTATCACGTTAGGGTTTTGGATGCACTCTTGCATAAGTGCTTTCATTCTATCCTCAAATTCACCTCTATATTTTGCGCCAGCTATCAATGATGTAATGTCAAGAGAGAATACGGTCTTTCCCTTAAGCATTGGCGGAACATTTCCGCTTGCTATTCGTGCGGCGAGGCCCTCGATTACGGCGGTTTTGCCAACGCCCGGTTCGCCGATAAGGCACGGATTGTTTTTTGTTCTGCGTAAAAGAACCTGAATAACCCTTTCCGTTTCCTTTTCACGACAAAGAGTGGGATCTATTTTACCTGTGCTTGCCATTTTATTAAGATCTCGCCCGAAGCTTTCCATATCAAAGCCCTTACTGTCACTGCGTTTATCACGCGTTTTTTGTGTCTTGGCAGATGAATGTATAAACGATAGAATATCACTCTGCATCTCGTGAACGTATATGCCGTTTTGCTCTAAAACTCTTACTGCAAGGCAGTCATTCTCGTCAAGCAGGGAATAAAGCAGATGCTCGCTTCCGATAAGTGTCTGCCTGTTTTTTTCGCTAAGCTTTGATGAGCTTTCAATTATCTTTTTAACACGCGGTGATATATCCGCTTTTGAAAGCGAGGTCCTTTTGCCCACGTCTATTTCGGATAGAATATCGTTTTTTATCTTTGTATATACTATGCCTCGCTTTGATAGCATTCGTGAGGCGATACTGTCGCGCTCCTCGATAAGCCCAAGCAAAAGATGCTCACTTCCAATATAGGTATGACCAAAGTTTTGCGCCTGCTCAACAGCCAAGGTCAAGGCGTTTTGCGCTTTTTGAGTGAATTTGTTTTCCATTCAGCACTCCTTATTGACAAATACAGTTTAACTGTATTCTTGACTGTTTTTGGGTGTCTTAATTAGTTTTGCTCGATATAATGCATAGAAAGATTATATATCCTAGCAAGATAGCTCCACGTTATTCTGTCGACCTCACCCGTGGGGGCAAGACCGTTTCGGGCTTGAAAATCCTTTATTATGCTCTCGGTCGCTTCGTCATATTCACCGTTTATCTCTATTGCCTCAAAGGTGTTGTATATTATTCCTATCTCGTTAAGAATAAATTGCAGAGTTGCTACAAGAAAGCTTCTTTCACCGCGCTTTATGGTGTAGTCATTTGGGTATGAGGGAAAGGGAATTATCGGGTCGGGCAGGGCGTTGCTTTGCAGAGTTTCGAGATATTGAGAGTATAACAGATCCCAGCTTTCTCTGTCCGCTGTTCCCGTTGGGGCAAGACCGTTGCGAAGCTGAAAATCAATCAGAGCATTTTTTGTTGCGGTGTCAAAAATGCCGTCAATAGCTATCAGCGGCGCATTTTCATTTATAAATCTTTGCGCGCGCAGATAGGTCTGCAGCATTATTATTGCGTCCTTTTCGGTAAATATTCGTGACATATTAACCTCCTATTTCGAAGCCGGGATACTGTCCGTCATTCAGACGTGAGCCGTTAACTATATCACTGTAAAGCGAGGTTATCGCGTCCCAGGTTATAGCTCCGACAAGACCGTTTGGTTCAAGTCCCGAAAGAGTTTGTATCGCCTTTACCGCACGGTCGGTCTGAGCGCCAAAATAGCCCGTCAGCTCCACTGAATTTACCTCAGGGTATACCTGCGCTATCACGTTAATATACTGTTGAAGCAGCAGCACTGAGTCGTTGTCAGAGCCAATTCTCAAAAGCAGTCCCGGAAAGGGCAGTATATTACCCTCGACGTACTCCAAGGGAATTTCAGCAATTATTCCGCGATAAGCGTTGTAGATCGCGTTCCACGTTATCTCGCCGACAACACCGTCCTCTGTAAGACCAAAAGTATTCTGCGCAGAAACTACCGATTGCCGTGTTTCGTTGCCGAAAACGCCGTCAATGGCTACGGGAGTTATGGTTGAATAGAATTGTGAAAGATATAAAAGAAAATACTGAAGGTTGCTCACCCCAAGACCCTGTGAGCCAAGAGAAAGAACGCCGGGATATTGCTTTGTGACCTCTTCAAGCCGAATTCCTTCGCTGTCAAGCTCATTAAGTCGCTTGACGGCGTTGTAAATTCTTGTCACTGTGTACCACGTAGCGTTGCCTACAATACCGTCGGGTGAAAGACCGAATACCTCTTGAAATCTTTTCACCGCAGCGTCGGTATCCTCTGCGAATATGCCGTCTATAGCGGCGATCTTCGGTATTGAGGGGTAGTTATCAGATATTCTGTTGAGGCGAAGCTGAAGCACGCGCACGTCATCTCCCGACGAGCCAATGGAGAGGGGAACTGTGGGCGCAGTAGACTCTGCGCCGTTGATTCCGACATTAGTGATTATGTCAATATCGTTTCCGTAGTAGTAAGTCAATATCTCATACGGCGTCATACCTTGATTTGCAAGTGTGACCGAGCCCCATTGTGAAAGACCTGCACAGTTTACCTCGATCCCGTCGCAGTATGCGGCAAAAAGCGGCTCGATATTACCGCGCCTGCGAATGTAGGAATTGAATATATCTGCAACTATTCGCTCAATATTTTCAAATATATTTCTTCCATAAACAAAGCTCTGGTCGTATGCGGTGGAATTGGTAATGTCAAAATCATACCCGCGTGAGCGATAAAATTCGGTATATATGCGATTTAGAGCAAATGATATTTGTGCATAGATATTTGCACGAACTGCGCTCTCGGGCCAGGTGGGATATATCTCACTTGAGGCAACGTTCTTTATGTACTCGTCAAATGGGAGAGTGACGTTGGGGGCGTTTGAGTCGGGAGGTCCGAGATGGACGGTAATAAATTCGGGAATGGTTGGAAGATTGGGCATTTTTTCTCCTTTCTTAGGCAAGAGAGAATAATACGAACTCGCTCTGAAGCCGCTTATCGCTCTTGCAAAGTACGCACTTGGCTGCGAGTGCCAAGCGCCAAAATCATCTAAATAAATCGGCTTGAGAGTCCTCCGGATTTTTAATAGAGCAGATTTTTATGCAGTAAAAGCCAAAAGCACGAAGCAATATGATGAT
>CAZLIB010000094.1:0-5348 GCA_964559465.1 uncultured Lachnospiraceae bacterium | reverse complement strand
CTGTCCAACCCATTGTGTTGGCATTAACTTCCTGATCAAGCTCGATTCCAAGGAATTCAAGACCGCTAAGAGCGCCTGCACGGATCTTGGGTGTGTTTTCACCGATACCTGCAGTAAATACAACTGCATCAAGACCTCCCATAGCGGCAGCATAGGAGCCGATGTACTTCTTGATCTGATATTTGAGAATATCAATAGCAAGCTGAGCGCGGTGGTTGCCTTCAGCGATTGCTGCTTCGAGGTCACGGCAGTCGGAGGAAACACCGGAAACACCGAGGAATCCGCACTTCTTGTTGAGGTAGCTGTTTACTTCATCAATGGAATAACCCTTCTTTTCCATGATATATGTTACGAGAGCAGGGTCGATATCGCCGCAGCGTGTACCCATAATTGTACCTGCAAGGGGAGTAAAGCCCATTGTTGTGTCAATGCACTTGCCGTCCTTAACAGCAGAGATGGAAGAGCCGTTGCCGAGGTGGCAGGTTACGATCTTTGTACCCTCTGCGTTGCCGCCGAGGAGCTTGATCATTTCGCCTGCAACAAAGCGGTGGCTTGTGCCGTGCATACCGTAGCGACGGATGCCGTATTCTTCATAAAGATCATAGGAAACACCGTACATATAAGCTTCCTCGGGCATTGTCTGATGGAAAGCTGTGTCAAAAACAAGCGCCTGGGGTGTGCCGGGAAGAATGTCAAGGCACGCCTGGATGCCCTGAAGAGAAGCAGGTGTGTGAAGGGGCGCGAGGTCGCGGCATTTTTTATCAAGGATCTCGTAAACCTCGTCAGTAAGGATTACGGACTGTGAGAAATACTGACCGCCGTGAACTGCTCTATGACCAACTGCTTCAATTTCACTCATGGAAGCGATGCAACCGTGATCTGCGTGAACAAGCGCATCAACAACTGCCTTCATAGCTTCTGTATGGTTGGGCATAGCGATATCTGCTGCATAAGTAACGCCCTTAACGAGCTGCTTATGTGTGAGCTTGCCGTCGATACCGATTCTTTCGCAAAGGCCCTTTGCGATAACTGTGCCGTTTGTTGTGTCAAAAAGCTGATATTTGAGCGAGCTTGAGCCCGCATTTACAACGAGTACATTCATACTAAATGAACCTCCAAAATAAATTTATAACAAATACATTATACAACATAAATTTTACAATTTCAATAGATTTTAAAAAATAAAAGGGGAACAAAAATGGCATTTGGCATTATTTGCGAATACAATCCGTTTCATAACGGGCATTTGCACCAGATAAACGAAATAAAAAAGGTGAGTGACGAGCCAATTATTTGTGTTATGAGCGGAAATTTCACACAGCGCGGCGAGGCGGCTATCGTTGACAAATACGCGCGCGCAGAGATGGCACTGTCGGCGGGGGCAGATCTTGTTTTTGAATTGCCCATGCCCTATTGCGTGTCAAGCGCAGAGTATTTTGCATCTGCAGGCGTGCATATTCTTGCAGGTTTGGGCGTGGACAAGCTCTGCTTTGGCTCGGAGAGCGCGGATGCGGACAAAATAATTAAAATAGCGGAGATCGCTTGCTCGCCCGAGTTCAAGTCGGAGTGCGCTCAGCTATCAAAAAAAGAGGGAAGTGCCGCGGCATATTTCGATCTTTTGGCTGAAAGATCGGGCGAAAAAAACATTCTGTCAAACGATATCCTTGCCATTGAATATGCAAAGGCGATAATCAAAAACGGCTACGGTATGCGGATATATCCCATCAAGAGAGAGGGAAGCGGATATCTTGATGCGGCACTCGAGGACGGAAAAAATCCGAGCGCCACAGCGATAAGAGAAGCGCTGAGAGGCGGAGATCTTGAGAGGGTCGCGGATTTCGTTCCTCAAAGCACGCTTGATATTCTGGGTGGATCGGAGCTTGCGGACATACAAAGGATAAAGGACGGTATTTTGCTGTTCCTGCGCCTTATGGACGCGGATAGAATTGACGTTGCGGTGGCTGACAGAGGACTTGTAAACCGAATTTTGTCAACCGCACACGAATGTGTGGGCTACGATGAATTTATAGCGAAATTACAAACGAAAAAATATACGTCCGCCGCAATACGCAGGGCGATCATATATATATTGCTTGGAATTAAGCGAACCGACCTTGAAGCGTTGCCGACCCATACCGTTCTGCTCGGAGCAAATGATCGGGGCAGGGGGCATCTTAATTCTATTCGCAAATCGGATAAGGTATTAAGGATAATAACCAAGCCCGCAGACGCAGAAAATTGCCGCCAGACCGAGCTTTCAAGAAAAGCCGATGCGCTCTACACGATGTGCTTTGAGAGCAAAAGAGAGTGCGGCTGCTATTTTAGAAAAAAGCCCGTCATTATTACGTAGACAGTGGCAAATAAGAATAACCCGTGAAGAAAATCTTCACGGGTATTTTATATCTCATTTACTGACCTCGTAAGGTGTGCCGTATGCGGCGTTTACCGCGTCAATGGCGATCGTTCGTTCTGCTGAGCCAACTCCCTCCGGAACGAATTCTACTGCTGAAATATCCAAGCCGGTCAATGATTTTACTACCATAAGCCCTGCGATATAGCGTCCATAGTCAAAGCTTAAATGGTAGCCGTCTCGAGTGACGGTATCACCTATCTCGGTAGCTCTGACGTTTTGAACTGCTGTTCCCGACGGGATAACGATTGAAATTTTATCTCTCGTAAGTATTTTTTCTTGAACTGAGTAAACAATGGCATTGTACATTGTTTCTTGCTTTGAGCCGTATTTTGAAAAATCTGCGTGCGTTGAATCCTGCTGATACGCCCAAGTCATATGCCAAGCGAGCTTGGCGCTCGGCTGAGCTTCCGTTACGTATTCGATTAAAGAGTCCAAGGAACTGTTATAGGTGTGCGAAAGTCCGCTTTGCCCGCTTACCTGCTGAAGCCAAATGTAATCCCAATCGCGCGATTCGAGAGCCGTGCTCATTTTATAATTGCTTTCGACTGACCAAACTCCGTTTGAATTCGTGTGATAGTAATAGGTCGCCTTATCTGCTAACGCGTAATTGGCGTGCATAGCTAACGAGCAACCGCCGACCACAAGGTTGCCAAGATATATATTTTCAATTCCCAGATCCGAGGCAATATCGTATACGTATCTCATTGCATCCTCGGAAAAGCTGTTTCCTATCGCGAGTATTTCGAGCACTCCATTGCCGTTAGTGTCCCAAGCTGCTATTTCGGGCTTTTTGCCATCGAAAATAATGTTTTCCCAAACTGCCATTTCCTTTCCTCCCTCAAGAGTATAAATAAGATTATATCCGTCGATCGAAAATTCGCCCGTCAATCCGTCGAAATCGGGACAGGCGTTAAGCGCGTCGGCAACGCTTTCTGCACCTTCTGCGATCAATTTGCCTTCTATCATAGTAATGATCACATCGTTGAATTCCCAAGAATTGTCGCCTTCAAGCTCCTCGTTTATGCGCTCTTTTACAAGTTTGAGGTCACTTTCTGCCAAGGAATCGCCGTAGCAGGCGGTGAAGGTGAGAGCCAATATAAGAATAAAAGCTAACGCCGTGAGAGTGCCAACAGATGAGAAGCTCTTTCTTTCGAAATTTTTCATAATCGTTTCTCCTTATTCAATTTTGTTATGCCAATACAACAATATATATTTTTGACATAACATTCTCAAGCACATATTATCACGATTTCGCTTTTAGGTCAATATATTTTTGTACATTATTAACAATGTTTTTGAATTTTCATTTAGAATTGCTAACAAAGCACAGTGCCTTTTAGCTATTATGTTCAAGATAATGTTTTATAACAATAACAAAAATCAACGTCATTCATTATTTACCGTTTTGCTCATATATTTTAACAAGGGGTGATATAATGAGATACAAGATCAAAGCAATAAAAAGCAGGCGTGCGGCGAGGGAAGTGCTTGCCCTTGCAGTTTGCGTTGCCATATTTTTTCTTTGCTTTGCGATAAGTGGGTATTATTCCGATAGGGATTTGCCAAATTTTCTTTTTGAACAACATAAAAAAGCTTCCGCTTTTGCGGAAGCTTTTTTACTAATTAAACAGTTTCAAACGGTTCTGTAAATTTAGGCTCTGTGGATATATATCTTGTGCCTGATACCTCGCGGTAAAAATCCGCAACGGATGCGTTGATATAGGGGGTGAGCCAGATATAACCGATTCCGCAAGAAAGTATGCAGAGAAGGTGCCAACCGATGAATGAAAAGTAGAGGCAGAAAAGCTCCATTTTGTGACCGTTCATCATATCCGCCGATCTGTCAAGTGCTTCTTGCGGTCTGAGGTCGGGATTTTCTGCAAGGATAAACGGAACCATTGCGTATTTATAGCCCGCAATAATACCCGGAATTACGCAAAGCAAGCTCCAAAGGAAGATATAGAGCGTTGAAAGAAGATTTGTAAGAATTGCATTCTTCCAATGCTTGAAATATGTAAAGAGCGTGCCAACACCACTCATTTTGCCGTCGATAAGATCGAGGTTGAATTTCTGATAGCCGATGCTTACTATGCTTCCAAGGCAGAACATAACTGCAGACATAATAAGCCCGAAGGTAAGAAAGCCTGCAAAAAACGTCAGTATTGCAGTGCCGTGCTGCTCGAGCAAGAGCTCGATCTGCTCACCAAGATTTTCAAATTCTGTTCCTTGAAGAGACTCAAAATCGGATTCCTCAAAATTGAAATTGAGATTTACTCCGCCGCCTCCGTCGGCACCGAAAACAGATGCCACAAGCGCTGCGATAATAGCTGTGCCCCAATTGCCTTTAAGAGCATCTCTTGCGCGTTCTCTGATAGATTTAAGATGCATAAAAATCTCCTTTCTTATTTTGTTATGTGTTTAAGGTATGCATTGATAAAGCCGTCGATGTCGCCATCCATAACTGCCTGAATATTGCCGTTTTCGTGACCGGTTCTCGTGTCCTTGGCGAGAGTGTAGGGCATAAATACATAGGAGCGTATCTGGGAGCCCCATTCGATATTTGCCTTGTTGCCCTGAATGTCCTCAACTCGCTCAAGGTTTTCGCGGATCTTGATTTCCAGAAGCTTGGATTTAAGCATCTTCATAGCTGTTTCCTTATTTTGAAGCTGGCTACGCTCTGTCTGACAGCCAACAACTATTCCAGTGGGCTTGTGTAAGATACGGATAGCAGAGTCGGTCTTGTTGATGTGCTGACCGCCCGCACCACTAGAACGGTGCGCTGTTACTTCAATGTCCTCGGGGCGAATCTCTATTGTGTTATCATCTTCAAATTCGGGCATTACTTCGATTGAAGCAAATGAGGTCTGGCGTCTGCCGTTTGCGTCAAAGGGAGAAACACGAACAAGGCGGTGAACGCCGTTTTCGCTCTTTAAAT
>CAZLIB010000093.1:0-5370 GCA_964559465.1 uncultured Lachnospiraceae bacterium | reverse complement strand
ACAGTAATCACATGTGTGCTTACCTGTTGCTGCTTCATGTGTTCCAATATCACTCTTTCCACATCCGTTATCACAAACGTGGTCGGTATTTGTATCGGCATGTGCATTTTCGTCGATTGCTACATCTTCTGTCTTTGTGTGTCCACTGTCATGCTCACATGTGTACGTCTTCGTACCTGCCGCACTGCATGTGGGGGCTGTTGTTACAACGCCGGCATTCCACTTGTGCGCATTTGCATCAACTGCAACTGCTTCTGTCTTTGTGTGTCCACTGTCATGCTCACATGTGTACGTCTTTACACCTGCCGCACTGCATGTGGGGGCTGTTGTTACAACGCCATCATTCCACTTGTGCGCATTTGCATCGATTTCTACATCCTGTGTTTCTTTTGTTCCGCAAGTAGTACATTCACGAGTTTCTTCGCCCTCTTCTGTACATGTGGGAGCTTTTGTCTGTGTCCATTCGCCCCAAGCATGCTGAGTGCAAATAGAAGCTTCACATTTGTCGCATATATAGTCGTTGTTATCGTCTTTATGACCTGTAGAACCGATCACTACGGTTTCACGGCTAAGCTCGTGTCCGCAATCCTTACACTTAACTACGCTATCATAAGAGCCTGCTACTGTACATGTAGCTTCATTTCTATTTTCTTCTATTGCCGTACCGGGTGTGTGCGCATTTGTATTGATCGATACTTTTCTTGTTTCATAGTGATCGCATCTTGAACAATCTCTACGTTCTTCACCCTGTTCGGTGCATGTGGGTGCTTTTGTCTGTGTCCAAGCGCCCATATTATGATTATTGGGATCAATAGAAACACTGCGTGTTTCTTTCTTACCGCAAGCGCATGTGCGAGTTTCTTCGCCCTCTTCTGTACATGTGGGTGCTTTGGTTTGTATCCAATTGCCCCAAGTATGATTACCGGAATCAATCGCTACACTGCGTGTTTCTTTTTTACCGCAAGCGCATTCGCGAGTTTCTACACCATTCGTTGTACAAGTGGGAGCTTTAGTCTCCGCCCAATCACTCCAAATATGATTATTGGAGTTAATTTCAACGTCTCGTGTTTCATGGTGATCACATCTTGAGCAATCTCTGCGCTCCTCGCCCTTTTCGGTACAAGTGGGTGCTTTTGTCTGTACCCAATTACCCATATCGTGGCCGAGAGCTATACCCTCTTGATGTGAACATCCTTCTCTTTGACAAGAAGCGGGCGTATCGCAAGTAGCATCGCCCATATCGTGACCAAGAGCTTCAAGCTTTTGCTGTTCTTTAATAACCAGTCCACAGTCCAAACAAACCGTGCTTGCTGTGTAACCGTCTTCTTCACAAGCGGGGTCCTTTGCTTCTGTTTGACCCTCTCTGTGAGGAAGCAAATCACCGTAAGGCAAACCACAGCCTTCACAGATTGCCTGCTCTGTGCAAGATGGCGTACCGCCGGTGTGTTCAAGAGAATTATTGATCTTGTCCGTAAATTCGCTACAAGCTACAAAAGCCGTAGTAACAAGAACAAGAGCCAGAGCTATAAGAATCGTTTTTAATAATTTCTTCATAGTTCTCTCCTTTTGATATTTTTCCAAAAAATTTAATAAATCAAGTGTAATTCAGGCAAACTACACTTAGCCAATTTATTACAAATACCATTATAAAACTAATTTTTAAAAGTGTCAAGAAAATTAGACCCGTTTTTACAAAGTTCGACTTTTTGAACAATTTATAAATGCTATTTTGTATACTTTGATTACTTGTTAATAACTCAATTTTTAAAAATGCTTTATAAACAGTAATCTTTACTATTTATAGACGTTTTTTAACAGTGTTAATTGCTATAAATCGAAACCACCGGTTCAACCGGTGGTTTGCACTACCCCTAAAAGGGGATATTACGGGCTTCACCCTAAAGGGTCACCGAATCATACTATCGCATTACACGCCCTACTACCCGTGAACGGGTAACGTAACTATACAAGGCCCCTTTGTGTAAAGGGGGCTCCCGACCGTGTCGGGTGGGGGATTGTTAGATTTATTAAGATTACAATCCCTCCGTCACGACGAGCGTGACACCTCCCTTTGCACAAGGGAGGCTTTGTATTTGGCTTGCATTAAGCTCGCCAAATTTAATGTAGCACCTCTCTTTTATTACCCCCAGTAGAACTGGGGGTTTATTCCCCCCTAAAGGAGCCAAAACAAGCCCGACCTGTAGAACAAGTCGGGCCATTGATTAGCACATGTAAAAAATTCAGAACAAATTTAATCAATACGCTGTAATGTTAATTAATCGTAAAAAAACGATATTTTCTTCTTGAAGCATTATTGATTTTATCATTTATTTCATTTTTTACTTTTTCTGATGAACATTTTTCAAGAAATTTAGGCAATACATAAATCTTACCAAAAGTAATTTTCTTTTCATTACTACATACAGTTATGCGTGGCTCATACTTGTGTTCATCTCTCCAGTAGAAATATTGAATTTTTTCTATTTTGTTATAAAAAATCGTTATTTCTTTTCCCCATTGATATTGAGTGATTTTCTCGTTATCAATATACACAAAGGAATTCCATTTTTTCGCGGAGAAAATAACCAAAATAGCATTGATTATTACTAAAATGATACCGATCAATATGAATTGGATAATACTTTCAGTGAGTCCACAAAGAATTAAGATTAAAGCTAACATAAAGGTTGCGGTGCATAATATTCCACACATAGGGGTAAGAGGTCTTAATTTATATATTTCCTGTTTGTTCATTCGTTATACCTCCAAAAGACATTAGTTATACTGCTTGCTGTGCCCGCAACAATAGAGTTGTAAGCATTAGTAACATAAACGTAAGGATCAACAATGTGCCAAAAATCAGTGATTTGTCCGATTGCTGTTGGGAAAAATGTAAGCCCATATGCCAACACGCCTGTCCAGACCGCTTTTTCCCAGTCTATTTTATTCCACCCCAAGTCAATAATATCAGTAGTTACAGAACCAGCAAAAGCGCCTAAAACAGAGCCAACAACAGGAACAAGCGAAACAAATCCAGAAACTTGTGCTCCAATCCATCCGCCTGTAAATGTTCCGCCACTATATTCTGTCAAGTATCCGTTGATAAGCGAGCCTGCGCCTGTAGCAATCAATGTTGCGCCAAACGCTTGCCATCCGGGAACAAAACACAAAGCAATACCGCCCACAATTTCCAATCCAGAAATTAGCCACTGCCACCATTTTGGATCATGCCCACTCGGGTCTACGAAGTTCACGGGATCATTGTTACAGTATGCATAGAGATTGCAACCGTTTACATTTTTGGTATCAAGATAGTATGTATCATCAGGAGAGATAAATCTACGCCATTCGGGGCTATAATATCTTGCATTGAGGAAATACCAATTTGTCTCGGTATCGAGGTAGTAACCGCGGTATCTGATGGGATTGTAATTTGCAATTGGTGCGTTTGTGCTGTTTGAAACAGTGCAGTTACCCCAAGCATCGTAGCTATATTTTGCCTGCAATACACCACTTGTATTGTAAATTGCAATTACGTCACCCTGCAAATTGCGCTGATAGTAGAACAACTGCGGAGACTCATCACCATAGGTGAACTGAACGCCAATAATTCCAATCTCGTCGTACAGATAAATAAACTCTATAGCAAGGCTTGAAAAATCGCTGTAAGTAAGAGTACGCTTTTCTCTTATCAACCTGCCACTGTTGTCATAAGTATAGCTTGTATTTGTATTTCTCAAATAACCGCCGATCAAAGAGAGATTGTCGGGCGGTCTGTAGAAATATGTTTTGGACGTTCTCTGCCCCTTGGCGTTATACGTATATGAATAACTCTCATATGACAAAGTCAGATCTTTCACAGAGCCTTTAGACATTGAAGCTAACTTTCCCTTACTCCAAGTATATGTCTTACCGTCATAAGATGTTGGACAACCAATTGCATTGTAGGTAATTGCCTTTGTTCCAAACTTTGTGAGTCTATCAGGGTGTGCTTCATTCTCGTACGTGAAGGACTGTATTGAGGTTGTTACGGATTGTTACATATGGTAATATTAGTTCGCTAATAGCCACTAACTTTGAAAGGTAAAGTCATTTCTTCTTGTTCGCTTTATCGTTTAAATTTTTACGCCTTATTATATCCTGAGTCTTCATTTTACCGTAAAATGCTCGTATAAGATTGTCCTTTTCGGCAGGGAGAATATCTATCAATGCTTCTGCGAGCTTATCAGTATATGAAAACCTGATAAATCCTTTTTTGTTTTTCATCAGGATTATTTTTCCTCTATATTCATCTGGATATGGATCTTTTGAAAGATATATAAACGAGTATTCATCTCCACGAAATTTTAGTATTCCTTCTCTAAGTCGATGAAAATCGTCAACGCCCGCATATGCTATGTCCTCTATTTTCATCGTTATCGACTTGCGAAGAAAGCATTTATAAACCACCTTATCTTCGTAAACTATCAAACGTCCAAAAGCTCGATCAAAGATAAATGGACTCATAACAAACCAAAAGAAGAATCCCACAGCTATTCCGAGCATAACGATTAAATATATGAGAAGTTCGCTAAAAACTTCTTCAGCTGGCATCATAAAAAACGGCAAAATGCCCATAAAAATTGCCAAAGCTAACATGCCAAAACCGAAAAATATTTCAATAAGAAGCATAATTGGCATAAGCGAATCGTGGATTTTTTGGGGTTTCATTTGTTATCTCCTATCAAATACTCTATTTATAGTTTCGTCTATTACAAAGCTTGTGTACCAACTCATAAAATCCATCAAAGCATTTTCAAGCAAATCGGAAACTGCAGTTCTTACTACCTTGTATCTTAAAATTTTGCTCAATTGTTTGGTTAAAGACCTACCGAGTTTTCTTGCAGTAGTTTCAGCAGCTTGTTGTGCGCCACTCATAGCTCCACCCAGTGCACCAAATACACCACCCCAGATTGCATCAGATAAGATTTCATTGAGAAAATATCCTGAAGGGTTAGCTTGTAATTCGCCATTAATTGAGCCTTCCACAAGAGAACCTGCAGCGCTTCCTAACGCACCAACTAACGTAGAAGATATCATAACTATAGTAGAGGAGGCACCTGTTATTAAGAAAACGCCAGAAAGTCCACCCATAATCCCACCGGAAACAGCACCGCCAGCCACTGTGGCCCAAAAATCTCTTGAATCAAAATCAGTTGTAGTTATTGCATATGTTAAGCCACTTATAATAGCTCCAGATGTGGCTCCTACTGCCGCACTTATTCCGACAATTGCACACCCAATTAGAAAAGCACTAAAAGCCAAATGTCCACTATGATCCACAAAGTTAATCGGATCATTACCACAATAGCAATAGAGATTTAAACCATT
>CAZLIB010000092.1:0-5373 GCA_964559465.1 uncultured Lachnospiraceae bacterium | reverse complement strand
AGGCGACGGGTGGAGTTCCCCCTATTAAATAAAACTAACTTCTCATACTCACCGATAAATCCCGATTCAGCGCACAATGTTCGCGCAAACACCGTAGGGGCGCACTGCGTGCGTCCGTTTTTCAAATTTTGGTTTATCGCTTGGTTTGCGCAAACATGGCAAGTAATTGACAAGCAAAAGCAAATGTGATATAATAAAATTAGAAACCCCACAAAGAAGGAGGGGATACCAATGAATTTTTACGATACCATAGCAGCACTGTCAAGCCCTGTTGGCAAGGGCGGTGTTGCAGTCATCAGAATTTCGGGTGCTGAAGCGGTTGAGATCGCCGAGCGTGTGTTCAAAACTGCGTCGGGAAAATCACTTTTTGACGTCGCGCCGAATATGATGGTATATGGAAATATAATTTCAAATCAAAAAGTAATTGATGACGGACTTTGTGTTAAATTTTGTGCTCCAAAATCGTTCACGGGCGAGGATACCGTTGAAATAAACTGCCACGGCGGCATCTATATCACCGAAAAGGTGCTTTCCGCGGTTTTTGCGGCGGGGGCAAGACCTGCCGAGGCGGGCGAATTCACGCGCCGCGCATTTGTGAACGGAAAAATGGCGCTTTCACAAGCAGAAGCTCTCGGAACCTTGCTTGAAGCCAAAAACGACGAGCAGCTTGATCTTTCTCGTTCGGTGATGGGCGGCAAGATTAAGCGCGCGAGCGAGGAGCTTTACAAAAAGATGACCGCGCTCGTTGCGCAGGTGTATGCAAGGGTCGACTACCCGGAAGAGGATCTTGCGGATATGACGGGCGACGAGATGGCGGAAGCGACAAGGGATTTGCTTTTGCACGTTCAAAAGCTCAAAGCGACCTACAAAACGGGACACGCGATAATGGAAGGCGTAAAAACCGTTATTTGCGGCAAGCCCAACGTTGGAAAAAGCAGTATCTATAATCTTCTTGTCGGCAGGGAAGCGGCGATAGTAACGGAGATTGAGGGAACGACGCGCGATCTTCTTACTGAAACCGTATCACTCGGCAGGGTAACGCTTCGCCTTGTAGACACTGCGGGAATCCGTGATACAAGCGACACGGTCGAGCAGATCGGAGTTGCGAGAGCGAGAAGATCGCTTGAAGAAGCGGAGCTTGTTCTTGCGGTATTTGATAATTCCCGACCGCTTGATGCGGAAGATCTTGAAATTATGGATAATCTTAAGACAAATAATGCCACAAAGATTGCAATAATCAACAAAAATGATGAAAATTCTATGATTTCAGAGAACGTAATAAGAAATAATTTCTCTCACGTTGTAAAGATATCCGCTAAGAATGAATATAATGTTGGAGGACTTAAGGATCTTGTCGAGCAACTATATATAAATGAAGAGATCGACACGCAAAACGACGCGGTTCTGATCAATGCCCGACAGAATGCAGTCCTTGAGCTTTGCGAAAAGCACCTCTTGCTTGCGCTTGAAGCGCTTGAAGCGGGTCTTTCGCCCGATCTTGCCGGGGTCGACCTTGAGCTTGCCATGTCAAATCTTGCCGAAATTGACGGCAGAGAAGTCGATGAAGACGTTGTTTCAGAAATATTCTCCCATTTTTGCGTCGGTAAATAAAAATCAACAGGTTATTTTATAATATCTTATAATAAAGTGATCTTAACTAACTATTTTTGTGTTAATTTAAAAATGATTCTGTGATTTCTTATATATAAATAATGAAGAAAACACGAAAACCGCTCTTAAAAAGCATCAAAATAACCGATAAAAGTAACTTTTACCAATAAAAAATGCCAAAATATGGTCAATTTTCACAATATTAACACATTGTTAACAAAATCAATACAAAATATTCACACACTTTTGGGAAAAAGGTGTATACTATAGGAGCAATTCTTATTAATGGAGGTTTAAGAATGTTTACTAAAAACATCAAAACGATCGTAATTGTTGCAGTAGCACTTGTAGTTGCTATTCTTGTTTCTTGCCTTGTTGCAGTTAATAATGACAAGAAGGTAGCTGACCAGGTTGCTTCTGATACAAAGACACAGATCGAAACATTGAACAAAACAATCGCATCTCTCAATGCTACAATCGAAGCACTTGAGAATGGTCTTGCTGATGCAGAAGATCTTATTGCAGCTCAGCAGGCAGTAATCGACGCACTTGGTGAAGCTGGCATTAAGCTTGACAACTGGAACGCAGCTACAGAAGTGTTCGTTGAAAAGGCTGAAGCTCTTAGCGAAATCATTGACACATTCTTTGTGTATAGCGGTGAGCTTACAGATGAAGTTCGTTACACAACTTACCAGGTTTACGGCGATATCGATGAAGACGTATACGACGTATACGAGCAGGCAGTTTATGATCTCATCAGAGCTACATCCGTAGAAGAGATGGAAACAGTTATTGCTGACGTAGAAGCATACCTTGCAGCTATTCCTACACTTAAGGAAAAGCTCTATGCAGCTATCGAAGCAGTTGAGGCTGATGACATCACATTCGAAGACTACGAAACAATCGTAGAAATGAATAAGCTTCATGCAGTAGTTGTTGACTATGATCTTGACGCTGAAAACGAAGTAGACGAAAAGGCTGACGTTGATGCTAAGGTTGCTGAGATCAACCTCGCATTCAGACCCACAGCAGTTGAAGTATTCGTAACTCTTGCTAACGACCTTCCCGCAACAAAGCTCTTCGACGTTGATACACACGAAGAAGTTGCTAAAGTAGTTGAAGCAGGCGAGTTCGCTTACGCTCTTTACACAGATGAAGAGTGGGTAGCTCTTGCGGCAGACGATGAAGACTTTGCTGACGCTCTTGAAATCACAAGCGAAGCTTTGGACAGAGTAGCTGAGATCGAAGCAATCGTTGCCAATGCTAAATTGTTCAACGCTTACATCGATACATATGCTGAAACAACAATCGGTCCTAACCTTGCTACACTTGAATGGGTTAAGACACTTGAAGGCTACGTAACAGCATGGGGTGAATACCTTGCTGACAACGGCGTTGAAACAGACGCTGAAAGCGAAGACTACGTTCCCGGCATCAACGCTCTCGTTAAAGTTGATGCAGTAGAAGCATACAGAGCTTCTTATGACACAGCTGTTGCTAAGCTTGTTGCGTCCTTCCAGACATTCGTAGACGCAGTTGATTCTATCGAAACAATTACACCCGATTCCAGAGAAGTTCTTGACGTAGCTAAGGATGCTTACAAGACATGCATCAAGGAAGTAGGTCCTAACCCTGACATCTTTGACGACCTTGTAGAAGCAGAAGATGGCAAGGGTATCAATGATTACTACGTACTCTACCTTGACCTTGAAACAAAGTATGCAGCTATGAACGCACACATTGAGGCTACAAACGCTAAGTTGGATACTCTTAACAGCTGGACTCCTGTTCTTGACGGCAATGGCGAACCCACAGGTAAATACACACGCGGTGACGTAAGAACTGACATCACATCTGCTGACATCGCAGAAGTTGAAGCTCTTATGTATGACCTCTATGTTGTATACGGTCTTGACTTGTCCGTTCTTAACGCAGATAGCGTTGCAGCTTACACAGAAGGTAGACTCGTTCCTCATAAGAACGCAGCTTACGCAGCTATCGATGCAGCTTATGAAGCATACGTTGGTGCTTACGCTGACCTTGCGGCTGAGCTTAAGGCAGCAAGAGACCTTGCTAAGGAACACGTAGAAGACGTTGACCACGCAGGTTACACATACACAGTAACATTCGTACCCGCTGAAGAAGAGGGTGTTGATGGCACATGGGTAGTTTCTGAGGATGCAGCAGTTGCTCTCATTGACTCCTATGGAGCAGCTGACTGGGTAGACGCTCAGTTCAAAGCAGTTGTTGAGAAATAATCTCTAATATAGAGTAATTTCATAAACTAAAATTAATAAGGGGAGACGCTCGTCGTTTCCCCTTTTTAAATTTTAAATTTATATTTATATTGAAAAATATCTTATCTTGTGGTACAATCATAGGGTAAGATATTTTATTTTTTTAAAAAAGGAAGGATATTTTTATGAGCGATATTAAAGATATAAAGCTTGCCCCATCCGGACACGACAAGATAAATTGGGTGGCTTCTTATATGCCAATTCTTAACACCATCAAGGCGGATTTTGAAAAAAATAAGCCGTTTGCCAGGCTTAAGATCTCAATGTCAATACATCTTGAAGCAAAAACTGCATATCTTGCAAAGGTTTTAAAGGCGGGCGGAGCAGAGGTCTGGGTTACGGGTTGTAATCCTCTTTCCACACAGGACGACGTTGCGGCGGCCCTTGTTGATGAGGGTTTTGAGGTCAACGCGTGGCGCGGTGTCAGCGAGGAACAGTACAAGCAGCATCTAATCACCACACTCTCGCTTTGTCCTGACCTTATGATTGACGACGGCGGTGATCTTACGCATCTTATTCACGGTGAGTGCAGAGATTATGCAAAGAACCTTATTGGCGGATGTGAAGAAACCACAACGGGAATTCACCGTCTTTTTGCACGTGAACGCGCAGGACTCCTCGATTACCCGATGATCGACGTTAACGATGCCGATTGTAAGCATCTTTTTGATAACCGTTACGGTACGGGTCAATCCACACTTGACGGAATTATGAATTCCACAAATCTTATTATTGCCGGCAAGACGGTCGTTATTGCAGGTTACGGTTGGTGTGGCAAGGGAATGGCTATGCGCGCCAAGGGTATGGGCGCGGTTGTAGTTGTTACTGAGATCGATCCTATTAAGGCGCTTGAAGCGACCATGGACGGCTTTTCGGTTATGCCAATGGACGAGGCTGCAAGAATCGGCGATCTTTTTGTTACTCTTACAGGTTGTAAGGACGTTATTCGCCGAGAGCATCTTGAGGTAATGAAAGACGGCGCGTTGCTTTCTAATAGCGGTCACTTTGACGTTGAGATCGACAAGATCGCTCTTTCTGATATGGCAGTTGAGGAATGGGACAGAAAGCCAAATATTCGCGGTTACAAAATGTCTGACGGCAGAATTTTGAATCTTCTTGCCGAGGGGCGTCTTGTTAATCTTGCCGCAGGTAACGGTCACCCTGCAGAAATTATGGATATGTCCTTTGCGATTCAGGCAAAGGGACTTGAATATCTTGCTAAAAATCGCGGAAAGCTTGAAAACAGGGTATATGCAGTGCCCGCAGAGATCGACCGCGAGGTCGCAGAGATCAAGCTTCGCTCAAATGGAATAAATATTGACTATCTTTCTGATGATCAGAAGGCATATCTTGCCGCAGCAGAGTGAGATAAATCGGTATTTATCGGTGTGTTAGCACTCGCTTTGCGCTATTGTTTTGTCCACTTTTTTAAAAGTGGCTCTCCACGAGCAGTGGCGCGGTTCAA
>CAZLIB010000091.1:0-5424 GCA_964559465.1 uncultured Lachnospiraceae bacterium | reverse complement strand
GGATATCGACGAGGACGAAACATCAAGAGCTTGGAAGATCGTTCTTCGCAGCGACCTTAAATGGGAAGACGGCACACCCATCACAGCTAACGATTTCGTTGAATCTGCAAAGAGACTTCTTGATCCCGCGGCGATCAACTACCGCGCAGACTCTCTCTACACAGGCGATGGCTCCATCGTGGGCGCCAAGGCGTACTACTATGGCGGCAGAACTGTAGTTGACACCGCTAATTCCGCGTTCAAGACATATTCTACAGACCTTGACACTGAGCTTGTCTTTACTCTTGCGCCTCCCAGCACAGAAACAGGCGACAAGGAAGTTTACATGAGAACAGCTTTTGGCTTCCCTGCATCCTACACCGCAGAGATGTGCGCAGCTTATCTTATAAATTACTATCTTACAGATACAGCATTCACGGCTGAAGCTGCTGCAGCTATGGAAAACAAGACACTTGCTGAGATCAAGGCTGATCCTGCATTGGAGGCAGCTTGGAATGCGCTTATCGGCTGGTGGCAGACAGAGCCTAACGAAGAGCTTCACTTCTTCTTGAACATACAATCATACGAAGCAACAGAGTGGTCCACAGTTGGTATCAAGGCTGTTTCCGATACAGAGATCGTTGTTATTCTTGAAGATGCTCTTGAGGGCTTCTACCTTTACTATTCACTCACAGGCAACCTTGGTCTTGTACACATCCCCACATACGATGCATGCGCAAGCGTAGATCCTGACACAGGCCTTTACTCCAACACATACGGTACATCCGTTGACACATACATGTCCTACGGTCCTTATAAGCTTACAAGCTTCGAGCTTGACAAGCAGTTCGTTCTTGAGCATAACGATCAGTGGTACGGTTACTATGACGTAGACCGCGCAGGTCAGTACCAGACAACAAAGATTGTTTACGACTGGATCGACGACCCTGAAACGGCTATGAACTCATTCCTTCAGGGTAAGCTTGACGCTAAGGGTCTTGACGCTACTACCATCAACGATTACGTTGGTTCTGAGCATATTTACTACACAGACGGTGCTTCCACATGGTTCGTTGCCATGAACCCCAATGAAGCAGCATTTGCTGAATGGGAAAGCTCACACCCGGGCTACGACAAGTCTATCATCGGTATGAAGGAATTCCGTATGGCTCTCTCCTTCTCACTTGACCGTCAGGACTTCATTAAGACACTTGACCCCGTTGGCTCTATTGCTTACGGTTTGTTCAACAACATGATCTGCTCTAACCCCGACCTCGGTGTTATGTACCGTGAGGAAGAGGCAGCTAAGGACGCTCTCCTTGCATTCTGGGGCATTTCTCAGGATGATATCGGCGCAGGTAAGTTGTTTGCAACTAAGGACGCAGCTATTAACTCCATCACAGGCTACAACCTTGACGGTGCTAAGGTTCTCTTCGACCAGGCGTACGACGCTGCAGTTGCTGCAGGCCTTTACAACGGCACAGATACGATCCAGATCTGCATTGGTACTCCCAACGGACAGAGTAACTTCTATGTAAACGGTGTTACATTCCTTACAAACTGCTGGACAGAGGCTATGAAGGGCACAAAGCTTGAGGGCAAGGTAGAGTTCACAAACAACAATACTCTTGGTAACGGCTTTGCAGATGCTCTTAGAGCAAACACTGTTGACCTTCTCTTTGGTGTAGGTTGGTCCGGTTCCGCGCTTAACCCCTACGGTTTGATTGGTGCTTATACACAGTCTGACTACCAGTATGACCCCGCTTGGAACACATCCACATATATGATGGATTTCGAGATCGACGGCGTCACATACAGAGCATCTGTTCTTGACTGGACAAGTGCTATCGAGGGTGACGATGTTGAGGTTATGGAAGTTGGCGCTGACGGTAAGGTTACGGGCGAGGTAATGGATTACTCTTGCGGTGTCACAGACGGTAAGCCCGAAGAAAGAATCCTTCTTCTTGCAGCTCTTGAGGGCGTTGTACTTAACCAGTACGATATGATCCCCACTCACAACCAGGCATCTGCTTCGCTTCTTGGTATGCAGGTTAACTACGGTAATGAGGAATATGTATACGGCGTTGGTCGTGGCGGTATTCAGTACATGACATACAACTACACTGACGAAGAGTGGGATGCATACGTTGCTTCACAGGGCGGTATCCTTAACTACAAATAATATTTAAGTAAAACCTTGCTTAGATAATCCCCCGAGAGCCTGACGGCTCTCGGGGGGAATTATGCATTAATGGGGTTTTGCTTTTTCGGCGAAATGACCCGCTAAAACTTGAAAAATAGTGATTTTCCACCATAAAAATTGCATTTTAGTATAGTTTTTGCGTTACAAAAGCCGTACTAAAATGCAATTTGCTTTTGTCGGGATATCTCGGCTTCGGGGCCAAATTGCTTTTTTGGCGAATGAGCCAATACAGATAAATGTTTATGAAATGTTTAAAAAATTTTAAAAATACTAATTTTTCCGCAATTTTGCGGTTTTGGGGGTAAAAATATGTTTAAGTATGTACTGAAAAGACTTTTATTGATGTTCTGCGTGTTCATGATCATCATTACAATGTGCTTTTTCCTTGTAAAGCTCTTGCCTAACGAGCCTCCGCAAGCTCAGCCCGGAAGTGACTCTTACAATATCATTATGATGCGACGCGAAGCTCTTGGATATAACAAGCCGCTTGTTGAACAGTATTGGATATTCGTTACCAGAACGCTTATCGGCGGCAACTGGGGTCTTTCAGAGCAGATGTATTCGGGCCGTGAGGTTTGGGACGTGTTTATTGAAAAGCTTCCTTCAACGATGCTTGTTAACGTTTACACGATGCTTATAGCGGTTCCGATTGGATTGTTGCTCGGTATTTACGCCGCGCTTAAGAAAAACAAGTGGCAGGACCACTTGATCTCAACGGGCGTTATGGTGTTTATTTCCGTACCGAGTTACGTATATTGCTTTTTGATACAGTTTATTTTATGTCACGAAATGAAGAAATGGACGGGCGGCTGGTCATTCCCGCTTCAGATGATTGCCGGACGAGATTATTTCTCTTGGGAAATGTTCGTTTCTATCGTGCCTGCCATCCTTGCGCTTGGTCTTGGTACTATTGCAGGTCTTGCGAGATACACAAGAGCCGAGCTTTGTGAGGTGCTTACTCAGGAATATATGCTTTTGGCAAGAACCAAGGGCCTTACGCGCGGACAGGCAACCGTTCGCCACGCGCTCAGAAACTCAATGGTTCCGATTTTCCCCATGATCCTTGGTGAATTTATCGGTATCATAGGTGGTTCGCTTGTCGTTGAAAAGGTATTCGGCATCCCCGGCGTTGGTCCGCTTTATCTGAACGCGATTACCTCTCGTGACTACAATTTCTACCTGCTGCTCAACTCGTTCTATACCCTTATCGGTCTTGCTTCGGGTATTGTGGTTGACCTCAGCTATGGATTTGTAGATCCTCGTATTAGAATGGGAGAAAAGTAATGGAAAACATGAATATATCTAAAGACAAATTCCGTTTTGCCGATCCCAATCGAAGAACGGGAGATAAAAAATTAGAAACTAAGGCAATGAGCTATGCAAAGGACGTATTCGTTCGCTTTTGCAAGAATAAAAGCTCCGTTGTTGCTGCAATAATCATTTTGTTGCTCGTATTATTTGCAATATTAGTTCCGATGTTCTGCGAGACTACTTATTCAAGGGCTCTTACAGACACCAACTATATGAAGTATACCTATTTGCTCCCCAAATGCAAGCTTTTTGAAGGTACGGGCTTCTGGGACGGAACAAAGAAGGAAACCATCAACTACAACAAATATAACATGCTTATGGCGTTGGAGACAGAAACGGGCGCAAAGGCGATCGTTGAGATTTACGATTCACCATCCTCGAACGGTGGAACTACGACTACCTACGACGTCAGAACTGACTCTTATATTACCAACGGTATGGCGTTTATCAACGTAACAGAGGCAGAGTTTGCAAAGATGCAGGAGTGGCAGGAGGAAAACGGAATTCAGCTTATTTACCCTGCGGTAAATACCGATTTGAAGGAAAATCTCGGATTTGGTAAGATTCAGTATCTTATCGCCAAGAGCAAGCAAGGTGACGCTAACGTTTGGTATGCAACCGATACTAACGGAAACCCCAGACTTGACGACAACGGCAATTTCATCGATGCTTACGCGCGCACTGATTACCCCGACTTCCAGAGCCTTGCTTATACCGAATATTATAATTACGATAGCCTTCGCATAGACGGAGACGACGGCACTTTGTTGTATGCTATCGTTTCCCCCACGAGAATCGACGAGAACACGGTTGTTTGCTCATACAAGGTACGTGTATTGCTTGATACCTATTTTACTTACCGCTACGGACACGAGGCAAGCTTCCTTTTCGGTACTAACGAGAAGGGACAGGATATCCTTACGCGTCTTGCAAACGGTGCGAAATTCTCTCTCGTTCTTGCGATTTGCGTTTCCGCTGTCAACCTTTTCATAGGTGCTATTTACGGTGCTATCGAGGGCTTCTACGGCGGCGTTGTGGACCTTGTAATGGAAAGAATCTCTGACGTGCTTGGCGGTATGCCGTCAATGGTTGTTATGTCGCTGTTCCAGCTGCATCTTGCATCAAAGGTCGGTCCTGTATGGTCGATGGTATTCGCCTTCGTCCTGACGGGTTGGCTCGGTATGGCGGCCAGAACACGTATGCAGTTCTATCGCTTTAAGCGTCAGGAATACGTTCTCTCTGCAAGAACGCTTGGCGCGAGTGACGCTCGTCTTATGTTCAAGCATATCTTCCCCAACGCTATGGGTACGCTTATTACAGGTAGTATTCTTATGATTCCCGGCGTTATCTTCTCGGAATCAAGCTTGACATACCTCGGTATCGTTAACCTTGAGGGCTCCACTCAGACGTCTGTTGGTACCTTGCTTTCAAACGGTAGCGGCTTGCTTTCAACGGCACCTCACGTCATCTTCTGGCCCGCGGTATTCATCTCCTTGCTTGAGATCTCGTTCAACCTCTTCGGTAACGGTCTCCGCGACGCTTTCAACCCATCACTGAAGGGAATCGAGGACTGATAATATGGAAAAGAAATTAGAAGTAAAAAATTTAAGAATATCATTCAAGACCGCCAACGGTAAGGTCCAGGCGGTCAGAAACATCAACTTTGACCTTCACAAGGGTGAAACCCTTGCAATCGTTGGTGAATCGGGCTCCGGTAAATCCGTAACCTCTAAGAGTATACTTGGTATCCTTGCGGGAAACGCTATAGTTGAATCCGGTGAGATCATTTATGACGGCTTGGATCTTTTGAAGATCACAGAGGCGGATTTCTACCGCATCAGAGGTGACAAGATCGCAATGATCTTCCAGGATCCCATGTCTTCTCTTAACCCCATCATGAGAATAGGTAAGCAGCTTACCGAGGCAATGAT
>CAZLIB010000090.1:0-5511 GCA_964559465.1 uncultured Lachnospiraceae bacterium | reverse complement strand
GTCCTATATCCTCGCTTGCTATCACCTGCAAGCGCCTGCAAACCGAGAGCAGTTCTCCGCAGTGAAGCAGCTTTGCAACGTAAAAGACGGCAGCATCGGGATCCGAGCCCCTTATCGACTTCTGCAAGCACGAAAGAAGATCGAAATGCGCGTCGTCAGAGAAATTGTCAATGGGAATGTGAAGCGTTTTCACAAGCTCGACGTTTATCTCGCCGGCACAGGCATAATAAGCGCCCTCAAGAAGATTTATCGCGTGGCGAACATCACCGCCCGAGCATTGAGCGATATATTCAAGCGTTTTTGCATCTGCTACAACCGCAGTTTCATCTCTCTCGTTGAGGAATTTCAATGCTCGCTCAAGCGCCACTGCAAGCTCGCGCTTCTGGACAGGCTTGAATTCAAACAAGGTGGAACGCGAAATTATAGCGTTATATATATAGAAATGAGGATTTTCGGTGGTCGATGCAATAAGCGTCACCCTGCCGTCCTCCATATATTCAAGCAACGCCTGCTGCTGCTTTCTGTTAAAATACTGTATCTCGTCGATATAGAGCAGAATACCGCCAAAGCCGAAAACGTTATTCGTCTGTGCGATAATGTCCTTCACGTCGGAGAGCGACGCGCTCGTAGCGTTGAGCTTATAGAAATTCATTCCCGAATGCTTTGCGATTATACTCGCCGCGGTCGTTTTGCCCGTTCCGGGAGGGCCGAAGAATATCATATTACTCATTCTTCCCTTTTCCATCATTTTGCGAAGGATTCCCCTCTCACCGAAAAGATGGCTCTGCCCAACCATTTCGTCAAAGCTCTGCGGGCGAAGAATATCCGCCAAAACCTCGTTTTTATTTGCCATTTTAGAATTACCTGCCTTAAGTGAACGTACATATTAATTATATCAAATATAAAGAATATTGTCAATATACCCAAACATATAAAATCACCCCGCCAAGCCGGGCGGGGTGGTGATAATTTATTCTATTGCTATCTCCTCGGGAATTTTATTTTTGATGATCGGTGTAAAGCCTATAATTCTGTAAAGAGTTCCGCAATATCTGCACTGAGCAAATTTTCCCAGAGGATCCGTATACGAAGGATCGGCAACGTGCCCGAATACTTCACTGTATCCGCAGTCAACACAGGTCATACTGTGATATTCATTGTCAATTCTCACGTATTCATATTCGTGGGGGATGACCACAGATACTTCGTTGTATTTAGAATAATATGGGCCGGTAAGCTGAAATTCTTCTTCAATATCAGTCCCGTTCTCCTCTTTTTCGTCATATCTATAACCCAAGACGGAAATTTTGAGGGTGGTGTTAGGTACCGAACTTGAACACGGGCTGGCTTCCAAAGCGATGTCCCAAGCGGCTTGCATAATAGCGCGTTCATCATCGTCATCTCCGAAAATATATTCGCTCAAGTTTCCCGCATTAATAGATACACGTTCTGTTTCTGCCAAAATCTCGCCGTCAGAATTCATAATTCTTACAGATATCATATTATTGGGATAAGACGAACTACCGTTAGGTATAAAGGTAATTATCGGGACTTCTCTCAAGTTGCTCTGAGCAAAGGTTATACTTTTTATTTCCGGAGCAATATTGTATGTCATTAATTTTTCTGCTATGTATTCTTTGATCTTTTCATAGTCAATATCTACTCCCAAATTATAGGACTCGCTTTCAAGTAATTCTATAAAATCAGGAAATCTGCAAGTTCCCGAAACGGTTGTCATATTCCACCATTCTTGTGGTGTCCATGGGAGTACATAATCAAGAATAGCTTCTTCAGCATCCTCTTCAGTATTCTCTGCTGTGGTCTCCTCATCAGCTTGCTCTTTATTGTCCTCACATTTTACTTCTGCTAAATCTATTAATGACCATAAAAATGCTATCACCGTTTGTTCTTGAAATTCTCCCAAAAAACTGCCGGTTGTGGTTATACTTGTATGATAGTTTGTTCCTGCCAACTCCTTGTATTCATTCTGGTAATATCTTTGCGCCATAATCGAAAACGTATAACCCCAGCTCTCTGACCAAGTAAGATGTGTGGCAAATTTTTTGTTTTTCTTTTCCTTATAATCATCCAAATCTCCTTCATGCCCTGGGCCGTACGTTGCAATATCAATCAAAGTAGCACCGTAATTACCTAATGACATTTGCACATAATGAGAATATTCGTGCACGATCATTTGTGTATTATTATAAGAATCTTTACCAATAACCGAATAAGACGAATTAAATATATTACCTCCGCAAAAAGCCATCTTTTCCAAATCGTCATCTACAGTGCTGTTTAAAATTCCACCTGGATAGGCCACTCTGACAATTCTATCCGTTTGCATTCCCATTTTAGATGCAAATCTTTCTCCTATTACCATGGCCTGATGAACGTATGTTGCTTTGTATAACAATGTATTAGTATCATATTCCAAAATATAGTCCTTAGCTTCTATACATGTACCAGCTTCTATATTCTCTTCCAGTATTTTAGCCTCATAATAATAGTGGTCAAAGAACCAATCTGTTGCCACAAAAAAGGTCAAAGCTTCCAATTTAACCCTTATATACAGATCAGATCCGTTTAAAATATTCGAATGCTCAATGATAATATCATATTTTCCGCTTTCATCGGTATATCCGCTACCTACAGGAACAAATCTATCTAATATTTTTACCCCGACCTCTATTTTTGCATTTCTCATAGGCAGATTGGGATTCTCAGTTTCTCCGCTTCTAGGTGTTCCAGAGGTTTCCCAATATACAAATCCCGTAATTGAAGTGGTCTCGTTTCCCAAAATAACATCCAATATACCATTGCTTTTTATATAATTGGATGAAAATGCAGAGTATATTTCTGCACACTCTTCCTCTGTGATAACGACATAATCTTCTGTATTCATATCATACATTTCTTTTATCCCTTGGTATAAAGCTTGATCCTTGCCAAGATCGCTCACGTGAAGAGAATAACCATTGTTATATGTGTACAATATATCCGAAAAAGACGTACCATCGTCAGCGATGGCATTTACGGTTAGTGTTCCAAAATCTTCAGTTGAAATACCTCTAATCTCTATCTCAATATATTCATCTTCTTCAATCAAGCTTGCTTCAATTCCTACGGGTAAGCACTCGACTTCATAATCCAAAAAATTAATATTCTCATATTTCACTGTTATTGAATTATTGATATCGATCACTGGAGACGACAATATAGGGCTCATATCTACATTTGCTATATTACTGTCTACAGCATTCGCTTCAAAATTTGAAAACTCAATTGGAGGAGCGATTAAAAGTATGTTGAAAATAATAAGCATTGTAGCAATAAGTTTACACATATTCGTTTTCATTATTTATCCCTCCTGGTATTGCTTTCACTAAATTCAATTTTCACAGTATTTTCATCAATTTTTTCGTATTCAAATACAATTACTCTATCTTCATCCACGATATAATAATCTTTATTATAGTCTTTCCAATAAGCAATAATGTTTATGATAAAACTACCCTGTTTATCTTTTACATATTCAGCGGGAACTGTAAAATTTTCGATATGCTTAAAATACTTAGTTGCAACTATTCTAAAATGTCCATACACTACATATCCATACTCTTCTGAAAAGGCCTGCTCCTCAGAAATTTTCTTGAATAATTGATAATTTTCAATGCAATCTATTTCACCGATACGAGCATCTTCATTTTGAAAATTTTTACTGTCTTCACCATCAACGAGATACAAAGCAAAACAATATTCTCCTTGAAGAGAATGATCTGGATTCTCGTAGTAGTAAGTATAACAATCCGCATCGTATATACGATTGGTTTCACGCACCCCCATATACTTGCTAGCATGAGTGCCGTATATCAAGTCAAAAGTAATATTATCAACAGGAAAAACATTAGTGTCTGAAACTGCAAAAATCTCCATTATTTCCCAGTTGCTTTTTGATCTTTGCCCTAAATAATATTTGTGTTCCCTCGGATAGTAATACCCTTCTTCTTGGTAATTCCAACCACACCCCGCCAAGCTCACCGCGCTGGTGAGCAGGAGAATGATGAGCATAACCCTCGCGGCGAGGATGGATTTTTTGTTCTTTAAACTGTTTTTCATAATTTTCTCCTTGCATAGTTAGTATTTTAATAACGATTTTGATTCTGTGGCTCCATATTTTCAACCTGCCTTTGAAAAACTCGAGAATTTTAAATATCCTCTATATAATAATACCTGTTTTCTTCTCGAAATTCTTCAAATTTTTCAAACTTTTTTATAAAAACATAAAAAAGCGCAGAGGGGCACGTGAAAAATGCCTATCTGCGCTTAAATTTTCTCTCTGCACACGGGCATTTTTCAATGTCCGTTTTTCTTTATTTTAGCACACATACCTTATTCTGTCAATATACCAATATGAACCTTTTCTTCCAAGGATTGAGGGTTGAAAGCAGCTCTTAAGAATGGTAAAATAGGTATGCAAAGGAAAGCAAGACCCTTGCAATCTACGAAAGGAGAAAAGATTTTGAAAACAAAAAACAAACTTTTAAGCATTTGCGCGCTTATGTTGCTTGGACTTTTGCTTATGCCAACCAACACATTTGCGGCAGAAACGGCGCAGTATGAATCCATTCCCCTCTCCATTGAGGGCAAGGAGATTACTAACAGTGAGGCACTTCTTATAGATTCCATCACCTACGTTCCTCTGCGAAAGCTCGTGGAAAGCTCGCGCTCCGATGCCAAAATAAGCTATAGCGATTACACAAAGACCGCAACCGTTATTTACGGCACGTCAACTGTAAGCGTGACCACAGGCAAGCGCTACATATCGGTAAACGGAAGATACTTTTACGGCATCGGCGCAGTAAAGAACATAAACGGCTCACTCTATGTGCCTATTCGCCCGCTTGCAAAGGCACTCGGCTTTGACGTCAAGTGGAACGACGCAACGCGCTCTGTCAACCTTGTAAGAGAGAGCTGGACGGTAGAGGACGCCGAAAGCTACTACAACGCGGACGAGATTTATTGGCTCTCGCGCCTAATCGAGGCAGAGTCGGGCGGCGAGATACTTGAGGGTAAGATCGCAGTCGGAAACGTCGTTCTCAACCGCGTTTCTGACAATCGCTACCCCAACTCTATCTACGGCGTGATATTTGATTTCAAAAACGGAATTCAATTCACTCCCGCCTATACGGGAACTATCTATAACACCCCCAGTACCGAAAGTATTATCGCGGCAAAGATCTGCCTTGAGGGATATGAGATAAAGCCCGGCGTGCTGTTCTTCTTTAACCCAAGAATAGCAACGACCAACTGGATCAGCAAAAACCGCCCCTTCGCTATGCGAATAGGCAACCACGATTTTTATTATTAAAAAGGACGGAGAAATTAGCGTGATACTCCAAGCGGAGTATCACGCAACTCTATTCGCCTGCGGCGAGTTATATTGCTTCACAGTTATATTCGGCTTACGCCGAGTGATATTTGCTTCGCAAGTTTATAGGCGAATAGAAT
>CAZLIB010000089.1:0-5546 GCA_964559465.1 uncultured Lachnospiraceae bacterium | reverse complement strand
ACCACGCTGTTCTCACGCGCCATAGATTTCTGCATCTCAAGCAAAAATGCGCGGACTGCGGGAATTGAGGAAACAGCCGAAGCATACATCGACATCTCGGGCATTCTTATCTTATCTCCAAGGTCAACGCCGTTGAGAATAACCTTTTGCGCACCGCCCTCGTATTTCAATTCGATATTTATATCGGGCAAAAGAGCCGCTACCTGTTCTGCATTGTGGGGATCCTTACCTGCAAGATATACGTGATATCCCACCGTACGATAAAGCGCGCCCGTATCAACGTATATTATTCCAAGCTCGCGCGAAACTGCCCTTGCAAGCGTGCTTTTTCCCGATCCGCTCGGACCGTCGATTGCGATTCTTATCATATTGACGTTTCCCTTCTAAAAAGTTTATTAGCTGTAATTATTCAAATGAGCTCCACGCCGCGTTCTCACCTGCAAGAGCTGCGGTTGAAAAAGCGATCTGGAGATTAAATCCGCCCGTATATGCGTCAAGGTCGAGCACCTCGCCCGCAAAATACAAGCCCGAGACGAGCTTTGATTCCATCGTTTTTGGGCTTACCTCGCTGACGGCAACACCGCCCTTGGTGATTATCGCTTCGTCAATGGGACGGAAGGCGCAAAGAGGTATCTCGATATTTTTTATAAGAGCAACGAGCCCTTCTCTTTCTTCCTTTGTGATAGAATTGACCTTTTTTCGCGCGTCAATTCCTGAAAGACCGACAACAACGTCGATCATCTTCTGAGGAAGAAGCGCGTCAAGCGAATTTATAAAATCCTTGTTTATACATTCCGCAAAGTCTGAGAGTATTCTTGTGTCAAGCGTCTTGTGATCAAGTGCGGGCTTCATATCGATGCACGCAACGTATCTTCCGCTTTCGATATCCGGAAGATGCGCGCTTGCTGAAAGAACCACGGGACCGGTAAGTCCGAAATGGGTGAACATCATCTCACCCAAGTCCTCGTAAACGGTCTTGCCGCTTACTGTATCCTTTACCTTAAAGCCAATGTTTTTGAGTGAAAGCCCCTGCAGCCTTGTGCAAAGCTTACCGCGCGCCACAAGAGGCACGAGTGATGGCTTAATATCTACTATGCTGTGTCCTGCATCTTTTGCAAAGCGGTATCCGTCGCCCGTTGAGCCTGTGCCCTTATAGCTTGCGCCGCCCGTGCAAACGATAACGCTCTTCGCACCGTAGCGTTTACCGTCGGCTTTTACAGCGCAAATTTTACCTTTCTCAATAATAAGACCTTCCACTCTTTTATTTAAAATGCGAACACCTGCCTCCACACAGGCGTTTTTTAATGCGTCAACTATGTCCTGTGCCTTATCTGACTGCGGAAAAACTCTTTTTCCTCTTTCAGTCTTAAGTGGAACACCACGCTCTTCAAAAAAATCTTTGGTGTCGGCAGTGGAAAAGCGCGAGAGCGCGGCAAAGAGAAACTTTGAGTTGCTTGCAACGTTCTTCATAAACTCATTGTTATCACAGTCATTGGTAACGTTACAACGTCCCTTACCCGTGATCCTGAGCTTTTTACCAAGCTTTTCATTTTTTTCAAAAAGCAGAACGTCAGCGCCGCTTCTTGCAGCAATAACAGCTGCCATCATACCTGCGGCGCCGCCGCCGATAACGATAACAGAAACATTCTCCTTAATATCCATCATTCGTTTTTCCCCATAATCCGCCATTTTACTTTTTATTATATACATTATATAATTTTACGTTCAAAAAGTCAAGAGATTTTAAAATTAAATAATATTTACATTATTTTTTAAAAGTATATGGAAAAGTGGTTAAAAATGTGGTATAATTATCGAAAATAAAGTGTTTTTTTGAGGTCGCTATGTTACTTTCAATCCTTCTCAAAAAAATTAAATATGACAAAAGCTTCACCGAACGAGAGGTCTTCGGTATAACAAATAATTCCAAAGAGGTAAACGAGGGCTCCGTTTTCGTTTGTATCAAGGGCTTTGTCACAGACGGTCACGATTACGCAAAAAGCGCCTATGATAACGGCGCGCGTGTGTTTGTTGCCGAGCGAGAGCTTTCCTCACTCCCGAATGACGCTACAGTAATAGTTGTAGAAAACACCAGACGCGCGCTTGCGCTTCTTTCATGTGAGATCTATGGAAATCCTTCTCACAAGCTACGCGTTATAGGCATTACGGGAACAAAGGGCAAAACCACCACAGCCCTTATGATAAAGCAGTTACTTGACAGTACAGGTATACCCACGGGATATATCGGTTCTAACGGTGTAAGCTATGGTAGCATCAAAAAAGTTACCGCCAATACTACGCCCGAAAGCTGTATTTTGCAATCTCTTTTGAAGAATATGGTGGATGCCGGTATGCAGGCAGCAGTAATAGAGGTTTCATCACAAGCGCTTAAGCAATTAAGAACACTTGGAATCCGATTTGATATCACCGTGTTTACCAATCTCTCGCTCGACCATGTCGGTCAGGGTGAGCACGAGAGCTTTGATGACTATTTTCTCTCCAAAAAGAAGCTTTTTGATGAATATGAGAGCCGTCTTGTAATCGCAAACTCCGATGATGAATATACCCCAAAAATACTTGCAGATTGCAAAAAAGATAAGAGATTTTATTCCATAGATGCACCATCTGATTACAGAGGTAAAAGTATCTCTCTTCTTCGTTATAATGACATACTCGGTATGAGCTTTGAATGTGAGTTAAAAAACAGCCTACTTCCCTGTAAACTCTCAATGCCGGGTGAATTCAACATCCACAACGCTCTTGCAACCATAGCAGTTGCAGATGCGCTCGGCATTGACCGACACACTGTTTCAAGTGCGCTCTCTCAAATTAGTATTGAGGGCAGATTTGAGGTCATATCTGCAAAGGACGGAGCTTGCTTTGTCTTAGATTACGCGCACAACGGGCTCAGCTTGCGCTCTGCCTTGACCGCATTGAGAAAATACGAGCCTCGTCGTCTTATCTGCCTTTTTGGATCGGTGGGTAACAGAACGCAGATACGTAGAGTTCAGATGGGCAAGGCGGCGGCAGAATGTGCCGATTTTTCAATTCTTACATCCGACAATCCCAATACGGAAAATCCTCAAAATATAATTGATGATATTGCAACGCAGTTTTCCGATGAAAGTACTTATATTTCAATTCCTGATAGGCGCAAAGCCATAGAATATGCTTTTGAGATCGTACGTGAAGGTGATATCGTTCTGCTTGCAGGCAAGGGACACGAGCGCTATCAGCTGATAAACGGCAGAAATGAATATTTCTGCGAACGCGAAATTATTTTGGAATGTATAAATAAAATCGAGATAGCAAAATAAAAAATCCACCGTTGGTGGATTTTTTTATTTAAATAAGATCTGAGCCGTCATCCGGAATAACCTCATTAACTGCAGCAATAGCACATTCGATCATTCCGTCATCGGGTTCAAGAACAGTTATTCTCTGCATCCAAAGACCAGGCGCCGAAAGCACTCTCGTTACGATATTGTCATGCTTGCCCGCAAATTTAATAAATTCATAGCCAATTCCCATAGTAAGAGGAAGAAGTAGTACCTTAACAAGCGTTCTTATTACAGTAGGAAGCTCGGGCGGAATTATCATTCCGATAAAAATGCTGACAAGAAGCATAACCACAAGAAAGCTCGTTCCACATCTTGGGTGAAACCTTCCCTGTTTTCTTACGTTCTCAACAGTAAGCTCAAGTCCTGCCTCATAGCAAAAGATGGTCTTATGCTCTGCTCCGTGATATTGGAAGGTGCGCTTGATATCCTTCATTCTTGAAACGAGAAGCATATAGCAAACGAGAATGGCTATCTTCAAAACCCCCTCAAATACCGATTTAAGAATTCGATTGCCGATAAGAGCCGGAATTGCTTTTGAAACAAGATCATAAATAAACGTGGGAAGAAGAATGAAAAGCCCAACGGAAAGAAGCACGCCAAGAATACCTGCAATCACACCAACAATTGCCATAAGTCCTTTGCTGTCTTCTTTTTCATTTTCGTCCTCAAAGCCCGCAATCTCAGCGGACTTCATAAGTGACTTATAGCCGTCCATCATCGAGATTACAAAATTGAAAACACCGCGAATAACAGGAATCTTTCTTAATTTATCAATAATGGTGATTTTTTTACCCTCGGACTCGTTGCTCCATTTTTCAAGCACAATTTTACCCTGCGGATTTCTTACCGCCATAGCGGAAAGCTTTGGTCCGCGCATCATAATTCCCTCTATAAGTGCCTGACCGCCAATAGAGGTCTTTTTAGCTATGCAAGCTTTGCTTTCTGACATATATACTCCATTCCGCCTTAAGATAAGGCACGATAATTTTCTGACAAATAATTGTAATACAGAAATGTGAACTCTTTATGAATAAAGCACTTTTTTGATTAATATCCCATTTTAAATTTTGATTTATGTGGATTTTAATTATTAAAATTCCAACATAAACTAACTTTCCAAGCTCACTGTTAAATCCTAATTTAATGCACACTTACGGCAAACCACTTGCAAACGTCAGTTTTGTGTGATATAATGTAACAGAAAGGCAGGCGAGATCGATGGGAATTATCACTAATACGGAATTTTTAAAAAAGATCAAAGAAAATCACGACGGCAATTATCTTTTCTACGGTGAGGAGGACTATCTTAAATCTCACGCGGTAACTGCACTTAAGGACGCTATGGGTATTGATGAGGCGTTTGAAATATTTAATTTCGTTATGCTCGACGTGCTTGACTATAGCCCCGATAAGCTTATCGATATATTTTCGATGCCGCCGATGATGGCAGAAAAAAAGCTTGTGGTGCTTAACGGTCTTAATATCAAGGCAATGTCAAGCAGATCAAATGCTTCCGAATTCAATGAATTTCTTGACGCGCTCGCACACCTTGAAGAATTCGACTATAACGTTTTCGTGCTTAGCCTGCCAAACGGCAATATCACCGAGGAAATGCCCAAAAAATCCCCCACAGGAGCTTTGAAAACGCTTTCGGAAATGCTTACCCCCGTCAAATTTGAAGCTCCCGCACCGCAAAAGCTTGCGCTTTGGGCACTGCGTCACTTCGAGCATCACGGAATTAAGGCAAGTCAGGCAGATTGTGCTTATCTTGTTGACTATTGCGGTAAAAACATGTTCACGCTCGCCTCTGAAATTGAAAAGCTTGCTTTTTTTGCCAGAGCGCAAGGCAGAGATGATATCACTCGCGAGGACATTCCAAACGTCTGCTCTGCAGAGATGGAATACGGCGCGTTTGAATTTTCAAACGCTATTCTCGACGGCAGAAAGAGCGATGCCCTATCCATCTTATCAGTAATGAAATTCAAGCAGGTCGAGCCGCTTATGATAATGGGTGAGCTTTCGGGAATATTCGCCGACTTATTAAAAATAAAGATAATGCTGAATGCGGGAAAAAGCAATGTTCAAATAGCATCTGAAACAGGCATAAACTCACACAAAGTAAACATCTATGCAAACTGCGCGCGCAGAATGGACCACGTCGGCCGACTCTATCGCAATATCCGTTCCGCGTCCGACCGCGATACC
>CAZLIB010000088.1:0-5620 GCA_964559465.1 uncultured Lachnospiraceae bacterium | reverse complement strand
CTTGCTTTTTGCCCATATATATAGTATAATGGTGATGCGTCGTGGTGAGAAATCCCACAAAAGTGACTAAAAGTGGTGAATTTCACGATTTTTTAAGAAAGGAGTTTGGGTATGTTATCAAACAATTTCAGACATAACGTCGATGCTAAAAACCGCCTTTTCGTGCCTGCGAGGTACAGAGAAGAGCTTGGTGAAAGCTTTGTTGTTTCGCAGAGCATCAGAGGAAATTACCTCAAGATCTATTCCCATGAGGAATGGGAAAAGTACATCGCGCCCATTAAACTCCTTCCCAGAAAGACCAGTGAAGAGGCGCTCCGCTTCCTCATTGGTAATTCCATCGAGGTTTCACCCGACGGTCAGGGAAGAATAATTCTTCCTCCTTCAATGCTTCAGTTCGCTTCTATCACAAAGGGCACGGTGATCATCGGCTGCGGTGATTACGCAGAGATCTGGGCAGAGGAATCCTACGAAAGCAATCAGGCAGAGCAGGATATGGAAGCAATGAGAGCTGCTCTTGAAGATTGCGGACTTTGATTTATGAGTGAGTTTTCACATTTTTCCGTGCTTCTTAACGAATGCATCGAAAATCTTAACATAAAACCAAACGGCATTTACGTCGACGGCACCGCAGGCGGCGCCGGGCACTCCTTCAAAATTGCTGAAAAGCTCGAGGGCGGATTGCTCATTCCTATCGATCAGGATGAGGACGCTATCAAGGTCGTTTGCGAGCGACTTGCTCCGTACGGCGACAGGGTAAAGGTCGTAAGAGATAATTTTTCAAATATCAAAGGCGTGCTCGATGGCTTGGGAATAGAAAAGATCGACGGTCTGCTCTTAGACCTTGGCGTTTCATCCTACCAGCTTGATACGGCGGAACGCGGATTTTCCTATATGACGGATGCGCCGCTTGATATGAGAATGGATAACAGGGCAGCGAGAAGTGCCTACAATGTTATCAACGACTATTCCGCGGACGAGCTTAAAAAGATCATTTATGATTTTGGAGAAGAAAGATTTGCTCCTAAGATCGTTGCGGGAATAATCGTTGCAAGAGAAAAAGCTCCCATCAAAACTACGGGTGAGCTTGTTGAAATAATAAAAAAGTCAATTCCTTCATTTGCTCGCCGAGAGGAATGGAGCTCGGTTAAAAGAGTATTCCAAGCAGTGAGAATCGAAGTAAATAAAGAGCTTGACGTTATCGCGCCCACTATAGAGGCTGCGGTAAATGCTATGAATAAGGGCGGCAGAATCGTGATAATCACGTTCCACTCGCTTGAGGATAGAATAGTTAAGCAGACCTTCAATCAGCTTGCAAGCGGATGCACCTGCCCCAAGGATTTTCCTGTTTGCGTGTGCGGAAATAAGTCAAAGGTAAAAATAATCACGAAAAAACCGATACTTCCAAGCGTCGACGAGCTTGCGGTAAATAGCAGAAGCAAGAGCGCAAAGCTCAGAGTTGCAGAGAAGATATAGAAGAAAGGAATTCCACGATGAAAAAAGTTCAAGACGCTACAAAACAAGATAAGGCGCTTAATGAACTTTGTAAAAGATACGAGGACCGTGGAAGGAATTATAACGACAGCCCTGAATATGCCGAGCAGGAAACAAGAGAGATACTTACAAGAAGCGTTGCTCCGAAATCCTATAAGATTTCCGGCGGTAATGTAAGTAATCTTCATAAGTATAAGAACGGTGTTGCGGGCGGCCGAAAATATATGACCGAGGGCGATTTTGCGAATTACTATAAAGCAACTCGTGAATATACTCCCGAGGCAAACGTTGAGCTTGATACCACGGTGCTTCTTCAAAAGATAGACCGCGACAGGTACAAGAAAAATGCAATAAACACAAAAACCGAGAAAAATGACGTTAAGGCAAAATTGAGAGCCGAGGCGAATCGCTCCAACCCCAAGGGGTTAAAGCCAAAAGCGAGCGAAAAAAAGCCTACTACTCAAAAGCCTAAAAGGAGCATCGATAAAGAAAAAATAAAAGAGGTTGCAAAGGAAGCGGCAAGAACCTGGATACCTCTTGAGGAGATGCATACCGAAAAAATAGTTGAGGGAACAAAAACAAAGATCCCCAAAAACGTTATTTTTGCCATAATCGTTATAACTGTCTCACTTATGCTCATAGTTACCTCTGCGGTGCTTCTCAGCTCTGCAAGGAGCGAGCAAAATGAGCTTAAGGATGCTATCGAGCTTCTTGACAAAGAAATTGCGGAGCTTGAGACCGACCTTAATAAAAAGAACGAGGAAGCGGATATTGAAATTTTTGCAGAAGAGGTGCTCGGAATGATAAAGCAAGAGTACGTCAATGCGGAATATATAGACAGTAACAAAACAGACGGGGTCAATAAGGAACAGCAAGAAAAGGTTTCCTTTGCCTCTCTTATAAATTGGATTTTTCAACAGTTTAAGTGAAAAATCATAAAGCTTGCCTTCTTTGAATATAATTAAGAAGATAAGAAGGCAGATTTCTTTCCATTTGCCACACTTGAAAAACGGTGAAGAGCAGCCTTGTGTCTTTCGTGGAGGTTAGATACACGGCGCGGAGCAAAAGCAACGGCCCATTTGCTTGAATCCGGCTCTCACCGTTTATTTTCATATTTAGGAAAGAAAGTTGGTAGAAAAGAAAGAGGAGCGTGATGAAATGAATAATGAATCCATAAGTCACGATAGATTAAAAAGAGCGACAACGGTCCTTGTGGGAATAATGCTTGTGTTTGCAATTCTTCTCGGAAGGATATTTTGGATACAAACGGTCGATTTTGACAGATACCTTCAAAAGGTGATCGACCAAATAACAACGCAGTCATCGGTATCTGCCGAGCGCGGAACGATATATGACAGAAATGGTAACGTTCTTGCAACTAATATAACGACGTACCGAGTTTTCATCTCACCATCGTCGATACTCAGTAATCAGCAGGATGCAAATGAAAACGGTGAAAGCGTTGATTATGCAAAGCATATCTCTCAGGGACTTTCGAGTATTCTTGGTATAGAGTACGATACGGTATATAAGCAAACTACATATACTAAGTATCTTGATAGAACGATAGCAAAAAACGTTATGGATGAAAAGGCAGATGAGGTCAGAAAATTCATTGATGACAATGGCTACCATAATATGATATATCTTCAGGCGACAAGCACGAGATACTATCCGAATTCCGAGCTTGCCTCATCTGTCATCGGCTTTACAAATGCCGACGGTGACGGAATTTACGGCATCGAGTCCTATTACGATGAGATCCTTGCGGGAACTGACGGTTATTACGTCACCGCGCGCGACTCCTACGGAAACGAGATGCCCTATGAATACGAAAGCTATATTCCCGCGCAAAACGGGGGGAATCTTACAACAACGATAGATGCTTACATACAAAGCGCGCTTGAGGAGCAGCTGCTTGCAACGGTAGCAGAGTGCGGAGCGCAAAACAGAGCTTGCGGCATCGTGGTCGACGTCAAAACGGGCGCGATACTTGCTATGGCTACAGTTCCGGGGTTCGATCTTAACGATCCTTGGGAGCTTAACGAATACTATTCACAGTTTCTCATAGACGACGGTCTTGTGGAGGGGACCGACGAATATGATGAGGCCTTCCAAAAATATCTTCTTGATATGTGGAGAAACAAAGCGGTTTCGGATTCCTATATTCCGGGCTCGACCTTCAAGGTCGTTTCTTCATCAATGGGACTTACCGAAAACGTGATAAAGCTTGAAAACGATAATGTTTTCTGCGGCGGCTCACTCAACCTTTTCGGTCATACCATTCACTGTCACGTCACCGACGGCCACGGACTTCTCAATTTTGCACAAGGACTCGTTCAGTCCTGCAACGTGTGGTTCATGACCATCGGTGAGCGACTTGGCATAACAAACTTCTATAAATATTTTAAGGCATTCGGTTACCTTGAAAAAACGGGAATAGACCTTCCCGGTGAAGGAAACAGTGTTATAAAGACGCAAAACGATATGACGGCTCTTGACCTTGCAATATACACCTTTGGTCAGAACTTCAATATTACACCCATTCAGCACATTATGGCGATAGCTGCCGTTGCAAACGGCGGATATCTGCTTGAACCATATCTCGTTGAGCAAATTACCGATAACAACGGAAACGTGACGTATCAGCACGAAACCGAGGTGAAGCGCCAGGTAATAAGTGCAGACGTTTGCGACAAGCTCGCAGTCATACTTGAAGAAGGTGTTTCGGGCGACGGCGGTGCGAAGAATGTTTACGTTGCGGGCTATAAGATAGCAGCTAAAACGGGAACGAGTGAGAAAAAGGGAACGGAGATCAGAGTTGATAATGTTGAACCTTATATCTGCTCCTGCGTGGCATTTGCTCCTGCGGACGATCCGCAGATCGCAATTCTCATTATGGTCGACGAGCCAAGCCAAGGCGTTCTTTACGGAAGCGTAATCGCAGCACCTTATATGGGCGCGCTTATGGAAACGATACTCCCCTATATCGGAGTTGAAAAGGACGTTTCACAGGACAATAGCGTAAAGGTACCGTGGCTTACGGGAATGAGCCTTGAGGAAGCTATCCTTCAGGCGGAATCCTTTGATTACGAGATTATCGTCAAGGGTGACGGTGATTACGTAACAAGTCAGGTTCCGAGAGGAAGCGCGACTATTGATAGAACAAATAAGATAATCACATTATATACGGGAGATGCTCCTGAGGATCTCTCGGCAACAGTTCCCGACCTTGTCGGAAAGGGAGCGTTTGCAGCAAATCAGATGCTTATTAATGCAAAGCTGAATATCTGCATTGAGGGCACTGATAACTACATGAGCGGCTCGGGCGCGATAGTGATTGAGCAATCCATCCCCGCAGGCACAAAGGTCTCACCCGGAACTGTCGTTACGGTGACCTTCAGATACCTCGATCCCGACGAATAAAGGAAGTTTAAAGACATCTCAAAAAAACGGAGGTCTTATGAAGCTTCGCGATATTTGCCAAGGTGCAGGTATAAAATGCCCGCAAGCTCTTTGTGAGCTTGAAATTACGGGCATAACGTCAAATTCCAAAAGAGTAGAGAACGGAAGCCTGTTCTTCTGCCTTTCGGGAACAAAGAAAGACGGTCATCACTTTATTGACGAAGCACTGAGAAGCGGTGCGGCAGCTGTGGTGATCGAGAAAAAAGAATTCTTGTGTGAAAGCGCCATTCCGGTAGACGACACAAGAGAGGCGCTTGCCAAAATGATGAATATCCTTTGCGGCGAGCCGACCAAGGATCTAAGCTTTATCGGCATAACGGGAACGAACGGCAAAACGAGCGTGTCCGTTATGATAAAAAATATTTTTGATACACTTCGAATACCCTGTGAGGTCATCGGTACTCTGAATTGTTCGTCCTTTTCTGAAAAATCACGTGCCCCGCAGGCAAATTTCACACCGCCCGATCCTGAGGAGCTTTATCCAATGCTCCGCAGGATGTCGGACGGTGGAGTAAAGACAGTGGTTATGGAAGCAAGCTCCCACGCACTTAAATTAAAAAAGCTTGCGCCGATCAATTTTAAAATCGGAATTTTTACCAATCTTACCGAGGATCACCTCGATTTCCATTCCGATATGGAAGATTATTTCAAATCAAAGCTTTGC
>CAZLIB010000087.1:0-5683 GCA_964559465.1 uncultured Lachnospiraceae bacterium | reverse complement strand
GACAAACCAAAATTTACAAAAATTTCTCAAACCCCCTTTAATTTTCCTAAAATATGTGATATACTAATATAATTAAGAGATACAATAGAGGAAATCCAAAATGTCAGTAAACAAAAAGAAAAAGGGTGAATTGTTATCCCGATTTTTGCCCTATTACAAAAAATATAAATGGATACTCGTGCTCGACCTGCTTTGCGCGTCGCTGACGACAGTCGTTGAGATAGTTTTGCCCCTTATTGCGAGAGAAATTACAGGCAGAGCCGAAACCGATGTGACAAGTCTTACGCCCACATTTATTTTAACTTGCGGTGCTGTTTACCTCATTTTGAGATTGATCGACACCGCGGCATACTACTATATGGCGTCAACAGGTCATATCATGGGCACAAAAATAGAAACCGATATGAGAAGAGATTTCTTCACACATCTCCAAAAGCTCTCGTTCTCATACTACGATAACACCAAGATCGGTACGCTTATGTCCCGAATCACAAGCGACCTTTTCGACGTAACCGAATTTGCGCACCACTGTCCCGAGGAATTTTTTATCGCGGGCATCAAAATTATCGCTTCATTTGCAATCCTTTGCACAATAAACATTCCCCTCACACTTCTCATCTTCGCCATCGTTCCCGTAATGATAGTTTGTATGACTCGCTTCAGAAAGAAGATGAAGGAGGGCTTTAAGGAGAGCCGCCGCATCGTCGGTGAGCTCAATTCACAGGTAGAGGATAGCTTGCTTGGTATTCATGAGGTAAAATCCTTTGCAAACGAGAATACCGAGATAGAAAAGTTTGAAAAGAGCAACTCGAGCTTCCTTTCCGTTAAGAAAAAGGTCTACAGATATATGGGCGCGTTCCAGTCGTCAACAAGATTTTTTGACGGCGCGCTCTACATAATCGTAGTAGTTGCTGGCGCGTTCTTTCTTGCGGACGGTAATATCACAAGTGCAGACTTCATCGCGTTCATGCTTTTCGCAAGCATGCTTCTCACCTCAATTCGCCGCCTTGTTGAATTTACCGAGCAGTTCCAGCGCGGCATGACGGGTATCGAAAGATTTTGTGAGATTATGGACATTGATCCCGATATTGAGGACTCCCCTGATGCCGAAACCATTGAAAATGCAAAGGGCGAGATCACATTTGAAAATCTCACATTCCGTTACAGCGGAACTGAAAAGAACGTTCTCTGCAAGCTAAATTTGCATGTCAAGGCAGGTGAGAGCGTTGCTCTCGTTGGACCCTCGGGTGGCGGAAAGACCACTCTTTGCGCGCTTATTCCCCGTTTCTATGAGGCAAACGACGGCAGAATTCTTGTCGACGGCAAAAATATTAAGGACATAACGCAAAAATCACTTCGTGAGCAAATTGGTATCGTTCAGCAGGACGTTTATCTCTTTTCGGGCAGTGTTCGCGAGAACATTGCATACGGTAAGCCCGATTGCACCGAGGAAGAAATTATCGAGGCAGCAAAATTAGCAGGCGCGCACGAGTTCATTCTCACCCTTCCCGACGGCTATGACACATACGTTGGCGAGCGCGGAGTTAAGCTCTCAGGCGGTCAGAAGCAAAGAATTTCTATTGCGCGTGTGTTCCTTAAGAACCCGCCCATCCTCATTCTCGACGAGGCAACAAGTGCGCTTGACAATGAGAGCGAATATCTCATTCAGCAGTCCCTTGAAAAGCTCGCTAAGGGCAGAACGACGTTCACAGTGGCTCACCGCTTGACAACAATTAAGAATGCTGACAGAATTCTCGTCCTCACCGAAAACGGTATTGAGGAAAGCGGCACGCATAAAGAGCTTATTGAAAAGGGCGGACTTTACGCAGACCTTTACAAAATGTATTCATTTACGGAGTAAATATGGAAAAAGCAAAGCTTGATAAAATAAAATACTATGCTCACGAGCAAAAGGTTCGCGAGCTCACCGAAGAGGAAAAGGCTGAACAGCACGCTCTCAGAATGGAGTACGTTGCCGAAATTCGCGCATCCTTTGGCGCACAGCTTGAATCCACCGTGGTTCAGTACCCTGACGGCTCAAAAAAGAAATTTACTGAAATAGCAAAGAAAAACAAATAATATGGCAATATTAAAAGAAATTATAACTAATTCACCCGAGGAAACGGAAGATGTTGGCTTTTCCCTTGCACAAGCGCTTGAAAAAGATTCCTCGCTTCCCTCTTTTATCGCCCTTTACGGCGACCTCGGCGTTGGAAAGACCGCATTCGTGCGCGGCTTTGCGAGAGTTTTCTCCCCCGCGGCACTTGTGCGCTCACCGACATTTGCCCTTGTAAACGAGTACCCCTCAAAAAGCGGCAGACGAGTGTTTCACTTTGATATGTACCGAATAACCGACGAGGACGACCTCTATTCGATAGGCTACTACGACTATCTTGACGACGGCTCGATTTGCCTTGTCGAGTGGAGTGAGAATATACCATACGCAATTCCCGAGGATTATGTCAAAGTCGAGATTACCAAAACCAACCTCAATAAACCCGACGAAAGAAAAATTGTTATCTCAATTGCATAAATCGGGCTTTATCGGGGAGTTACAAAATGAAAATGTTACTTTTTTCGAGAAAAAAGTAACCAAAAAAGCTTTAATCAGCTATCGCGGCAATAGCCGAGAGGTTTGTGCTAAGTCCACAGATTTCGCGCAAATTACGAGTTGGAATTCTGCGACTCCCAACTCAATCGTTTTGCAGCCTTGTTGCAAAACGTGTAATTTGCTACATTATACGCAGCCGCTTTGCGTGTGATATGGTTATGATTAGCAATAGCAAATCATAGATTTTCGATAAGGGAGAAAATCGTTATGTTCCGCACGCGGAACGATTTGCGCGAAATCTGTTTGCGAAGCCGATTAAAAGCTTTTTGCTTCTTTTTCTCGAAAAAGAAGGTCCAAATTAACTAACTAAACCAAGGAGATCAATATGAAAATCTTATCTCTTGACTCAACTGCAATAGTATCGACAGTTGCGATAACCGAAAACGAAAAGCTGCTCGCGCAATTCACAATAAATAACGGCAACACGCATAGCGAAACTCTGCTTCCTATGATCGAAGCATCACTCAAGGTGTTAAAGCTCACCGTCGAAGATATCGACCTTTTCGCATGCAGCGCAGGCCCGGGTTCATTCACGGGAGTCCGCATCGGTGCGGCTACAATAAAAGGACTTGCCTTTAACAAAAACAAGCCCTGCGCGCCCGTGTCCTCGCTTGACGCGCTCGCCCACAATATGCTTTACGCAAACGGCATTATCTGCCCCGTTATGAACGCGCGCAGAGGTCAGCTTTACAATGCTCTCTTCCTCTGCGAAAAGGGCAAGCTCACCCGTCTTTGTGAGGATAGACTCATTTCTGTTTTCGATCTTGAAGAAGAGCTTCGTAAATATACCGATCATAAGATATATCTCTGCGGTGACGGATATGATATAGCAAAAAATGCCTTTACAAAAATAGAAACGAAGGACACTCCCCTCATTCATCAGTATCAAAGCGCATATTCGGTCGCGCTTTGCGCGCTTGAGGCGGCAAGGCAAGAGCTTCTTACAACCGATATTGAGCTTTCTCCCGTATATCTTCGCGCATCTCAAGCAGAACGTGAAAGGCTCGAAAGATTAGAAGCTGAAAAGAAAGGTCAGGAATAAATTATGAAAAAAATCGTACTTGGCGCCGACCACGGCGGCTATGAGCTTAAAAATCACATCAAATCACATCTTGAAGCTCGCGGCTTTGAAGTTACTGATGTTGGAACGAACAGCGCCGAAAGCTGTGATTATCCCATTTTTGCAAGTCATCTTTGTCAAAAGCTTCAAAATGGCGAAGCAGAGCTTGGCATACTCGTTTGCGGAACGGGAATCGGTATGAGCATGGCGGCAAATAAGCACCGCGGCATTCGTGCGGCGTGCTGCAGCGACACCTTCTCTGCCCGCCTCACAAGAAACCATAATAATGCCAACGTTCTTTGTCTTGGCGCACGCGTCGTTGGCGCAGGACTTGCCCTCGACCTTGTTGATGCCTTCGTTGACGCAGAGTTTGAAGGCGACAGACACACAAGAAGATTATCACTGATTGAAGATATAGAAAACGGAAAAGCGCTTTGATTTCCGTTTGGAAAGGAGACCCGAATGGGCAGTATTTTACATAAGATAACCGACACCGTTCGTGCTATCGGCGGTAAACGGGACAGAATTGAGCCAACAACTGCTATTATAGTTGCCTCGGGCAGCTCCACGCGAATGGGCGAAGGAATTTCAAAGCAGCTGCTTCTTCTCGACAATATTCCCGTCGTAGCCCGTACTATAATGGCATTTGACGAGTGCGAATACATCAACGAGATAATCGTTGTTGCAAAGGAAGAAGAATTTTATCTCTATCAGGAATTCCAAAAGCTCTATAAATTCAAAAAATTCGTTCGCATCGTCAGCGGCGGCAGAACGCGTCAGGAGTCGGTCAAAAACGGCTTTTCGGCGATAAGCAAGAGTGCAAGATTCGTGGCTATTCACGACGGTGCGCGTTGCCTTATCACTAAAGAACAGATAGAAAAGGTGTGCGCGGCGGCATATAAGATGGGCGCGGCGAGTGCTGCAACAAGAGCAGTTGATTCTGTAAAGATATCAAGCGGAAAGGATCTTCTTATCGACTCGTCTGCAAACCGCAATCATATCTGGCTCGCGCAGACACCGCAGGTGTTTAAGACCGAGATATATGAGCTTGCCTTGCAAAAGGCGGCGGCAGATAACCTTGAGGTGACAGACGACAATTCCCTTGTCGAAAATCTTGGTGCAAGCATAAAGCTCGTTGAGTGCGGAAGAAATAATATTAAAATTACCACACCCGACGATATTCCCGTAGCTCTTGGAATCCTTAGATCAAGGGAGGAACAGATATGAATTTCAGAATCGGACACGGCTACGACGTGCATCAGCTTGCAGAGGGACGTGACCTTATAATCGGCGGCGTAAATATCCCTCACCGACTTGGACTTCTCGGTCACTCCGATGCAGACGTTCTTCTCCACGCGATAAGCGACGCGCTCCTCGGCGCATGCTCACTCGGCGACATCGGTAAGCACTTTCCCGATACTGACGAGGAATATCGCGGTGCAGATTCGCTCGTTCTTCTCGCTTGCGTTTACGAGCTTATCTCAAATGCGGGCTACGAGGTCGGCAATATCGACGCGACCGTGCTCGCCCAGGAACCAAAGCTCGCGCCCTTTATTCCCCAGATGCGACTTAATATAGCACGTGCTTTAAACACCTCGCTTGATAATGTGAGCGTCAAAGCAACCACTGAGGAGCACCTCGGCTTTACAGGCGAAGAAAAAGGCATAGCCGCACACGCAGTATGCCTCGTTTATAAAAAATAAAATATAAGGATACGCGAAGACCGATGCTCACATCCTTGACCTGACTTCCCTTTCGCATACCCTTATACCGTTTTTCACTATTATTTTATGTCGCGCACAAGCACTTCGACATAAATTTTCAAATTTTTAGAAAACCGAAAGGAGATCAGCTATGATATATATCGCACCATCACTTCTTGCCGCAGATTTTTCAAATCTTGAAAAAGAGATCGAAAAGGTCAGAGTGGCAGGAGCAAATTATCTCCACCTTGACGTTATGGACGGCGCATTCGTGCCGAATATCAGCTTTGGCCCACCCGTCATCGAATC
>CAZLIB010000086.1:2044-5735 GCA_964559465.1 uncultured Lachnospiraceae bacterium | reverse complement strand
TCACGGTTACTGTAACACCGAATTTGCGCAGCTCCTCTGCCATTGCCTCACCTCTGTCACTTTCTTTAAGGCGAAGACGGCGCGTTCCCGTAAAGATACCGCCGTTGTTTGCCGCCGCAAGCGCGAAAAGGATGGGTCCTAAGTCGGGGCAGTCGGATATGTTTATAGAGGGAGTTCCTCTCTTTATCATTTCAAAATATTTAGAGTAGATCCTGTCACCCTGAACGGAGTTTTCGTCAAGTCCCTCGATCTGAACGTTGCCGCCGAGAACGTTGAGCGCCGCAAAGAATGAAGCGTTCGAGTAGTCGCCCTCAACGCTATCAACGACGGGGCTGTATTTCTGACCGCCGGGAATATAGAGCGTACGCTCATTCTTCCATTCTATCTTCATACCGAATCTTCTCATAACGTTGAGCGTAAGGTCTATATACGAATGGCTCTCAATGGGTTGAGTGATAGAGATCTGACTATCCTTTTTAAGGACGGGAAGGGCAAAGAGAAGCCCCGAAACGAACTGGCTTGAGATATTGCCCTGAACCTTGAAGTTACCCGCACGGAGTGGACCTTCAAGAATGATTCTATCCTTTTCCTTAACAAACATAAGCTCCTGCTCCTTGCAGATGCCCTGATAAACGGAGAGAGGGCGGGAAAGGAGATTTTGAGAACCGTAGAATATGCTCTTTTTGCCTGTAAGGAGGGCGAGGGGAATAAAGAAGCGAAGTGTACTTCCGCTTTCTCTGCAGAAGAACTCCTGTATCTGCTTGTTCTTTTTTACCTCGCGTCCTGTTATTTCAAGGACGTCGCCCGTGTGGGTATACTGAACGCCTATTGCGGCAAGACAGTCGAGAGTTGCCTGAACGTCCTCTGAGTTATTGATGCCCGTAATGGTGCTTTTGGCGTTAGCAAGTCCGCCGCAGATTAACATTCTGTGTGCAACGCTTTTTGAAGGGGGAGCAACTATTGTGCCCTGTGCTTTTCCTCTGTTTATGGTAACGTTCATTCGCTTTTCTCCTTAATGTACTTTAATAATGTGTCAATAGCGTGCAGGTAACCGTCCGTGCCTTTTCCTGAAATCGTTTTTATACAAGCTTGTCTTATATAGCTTATCTGTCTGAAATCCTCGCGTGAGCTTACGTCGGAGATATGCACCTCAACGGTCGGAATTCTTACTGCCTTAACGGCGTCAAGAAGCGCGATGCTTGTGTGAGTGTATGCCGCAGGGTTAATAACTATGCCGTTAACACCCTCAAAATAAGCGCCCTGAATATAGTCAACGAGCTTTCCCTCGTGATTTGATTGCTTTATTTCAACCTCGCATTTATCCTCGCAATAAGCTATAATCTTGTTTTCAAGATCAGAATAGGTTTCACTGCCGTAATAATCCGGCTCGCGGATACCAAGCATATTAAGATTTGGGCCGTTCAAAACTAAAATCTTCATATAGCGAAATCCTTTCTGATAATTTCTGACTCTTGCTCGGGGGCAAGGTTGCCGTCGATATGTACGTCGCACACATTTTTGTAGATATCATACCGTGCTCTGTAGAGATTTTCGATATCATCCGGATGACGGGCAAGTGGACGGCTATAGGTCGGTGTAAGACGGCGAACGTCCCTATCGATAAAATAGAGTCTGCCATTTGAGCGAAGAGCCCTTACGTTCTCGTTTTTCAGAACGCAGCCGCCGCCTGTGGCAATGATAACGCCGTTTTTCATAGAGATCTCTTTAGTGATCTCCGCTTCTATCTTTCTGAAATCCTTTTCGGAATGTGTTTCAAAATATTCTGCGATAGTACAGCCAATGCGGGTTTCGATCTCGTCATCAAGGTCGTAGAAGCTTCTTTCCATCTGCTCGGCAAGGATTTTGCCGACGGTGGTTTTACCCGAGCTTGGCATTCCGACAAGGACTATATTTTCCTTTGATCTTAATATTTTTTCAAATATCTCGTCGATCTTTTCGTTTGAAAGCTCGGTGTCAAGAAACAGCTCGAGCGCGTGAACCGCTTGAGAAACGAGCATATAAAGACCTGCTTCACCGTGCATCTTGTTGCCTCTTGCGTCAAGCACTATCCCTGTGCGAAGCGGATTATACACCGCATCAAATATCGCGCTGAGCTTTTCAAAGGCTTCAATATCGAGAGGGGAGGAATAACTGTCGGGATACATACCAACAGGGGTAGTATTTATAATGATATCTGCATCTGTATTAAGCGTTTGAGCTTCTGCATAGGTGACAGAGCCTTCCTTTTTGCTTCTCGAAACGAATATCACCTCACGCGCGCCAAGGTCGTTGCAGACAAGGGCGGATGTGCGCGAGGTCGCGCCCGTTCCGAGAATAAGCACCTTTTTGCCTTTTATATCTATCCTCGCGCGCAAAATAAGATCGCGCATGCCGTGATAATCTGTGTTATAGCCGTAAAGCTTTCCGCCGCGGTTCACTATGGTGTTTACCGCCTGAAGCTTCTTTGCTATGGGAGAGATGTAATCAAGGTGGGGAATTACCTCTTTTTTATACGGCATTGTGACGTTTATTGCAGAAAACTCACGCTTTTGCAAAAATTGCGCAAGATCATCTTTTGCTATCTCGCAAAGCTCGTAGCTATAGGACGCAAGCGACTCGTGAATCTCTTTTGAAAAGCTGTGCGAAAGCTTTTCGCCGATAAGACCGTATTGCATATAGATCCCCCTTTCCTGATTTATACAGTTGTCTTATTTAAGAAGATAATCCGTTCCGTATCTTTCGATAAGAAGATCGGCAATAACGATGGCCGACATAGCCTCGAGGACAACGCAGGCTCTTGGAATGATGGTCGAATCGTGTCTGCCTTGAATTTCGACCTCTGTTTCGGTGAGGTCGATAAAGTTAACTGTTTTTTGCTTTCTGGGAATTGACGAGGTGGGCTTGATCGCACAGCTGAAAACTATTGGCATACCGTTGCTGATACCGCCATTGATGCCGCCGTTATTGTTTGTGCGAGTTTTGACCTCGCCGTTTTCAATATAGAACTCGTCGTTCATTTCACTGCCTCGCATATCAGCGCAGGCAAAGCCTATACCAAACTCCACACCCTTAATAGCAGGAATAGAGAACATGGCGTGGGCTATCATGCTTTCAATGCTGTCAAACCACGGTTCACCAACACCCGCGGGAACGCCTGCAACTGCGGTTTCCATAACGCCGCCGATGCTGTCGTTTTCTGCCTTGACCTCAAGTGCCTTTTCAAGAATTTTATTTTTTGCATCACAGTCGAGAACAGAGAATTCTGCCGAGTGAAGATGCTTTATGTCTGCAAGATAATCATTGAATGCTCTATCGGAAACGTCAGCACACTTTTTGATATGAGTTCCGATATATATACCCTTTTGTTCAAGAGCAGATTGAATTATCGCGCCCGCCGCAACAAGAGCAACGGTTATTCTGCCCGAGAAATGCCCGCCGCCGCGATAATCCTGAAAGCCGTGATATTTGCAATTAGCGGTATAATCTGCGTGCCCCGGACGCGCGACCGAGCCAAAAAGCTGATAATCTGAGCTTTTTGTATCTCTGTTGGGAATAACTATGCAAACGGGAGTGCCTGTGGTGTGACCTTCAAATACACCGCTGATTATTCTGTAATCATCTTTTTCAATTCTGTTTGTGCAAGCCTTCGTTTTGGAACGGCGGCGATTTAACTGTGTATCGATAAATTCGT